>JALYKU010000205.1 GCA_030774595.1 Chloroflexota bacterium
ACCACGCGCACCGCCAGGCGCGCGGGCGCAACGGCGAGCACCGTGGGTCCGGCGCCGGATAGTGCCGCCCCGAAAGCGCCGGCGGAACGCGCGGCGCTCACGATCTCCTCGAGCCCGGGCACGAGCCGCAGGCGCGCGGTCTGGTGGAGCCGGTCCGCCATGGCGAGCGACAGCAGCGCTCCATCCGAGCGGAGCACGGCGCCCACGAGGGTCGCCGCGTGCGCCAGGTTGAACACCGCGTCGGCGCGAGTGACGTGCGCTGGCAGGACGCCGCGGGCGTTCTCGGTGGAGAGCGGCCGCTTCGGCACGAGGACGCAGACGCGCCAAGCCCGCGGGAACGCGAAGCGCGTGGCCACCGGGCCGTCCGCCGTCGGGAGCGCCACGGTGAAGGCTCCGTAGAGCGCCGCGGCCACGTTGTCGGCGTGCCCCTCGACCTCGCTCGCGATCCGCAGGACGCTGCGGCGGTCGAGCGGCTCGCCGAGCAGCGCATTCGCGGCGACCGCCCCTCCGGCGATCGCGGCCGCGCTCGACCCGAGTCCCCGCGCGACCGGGATGTCCGACCGCTGCGTGACGTGCTGCGCGGGGAGGTTCGCGCGCGCCGCCTTGGCTACGGCGCGCGCCGCCACGACGAACAGGTTGTCCTCATCGGTCGGGATCCCCGCGCCGTCCCCGTCCACCGTCACGCTCCAGCTCCGCGCCGCGCGCACCCCGAACTCGGCGAGGAGCGGCAGCGCGATGCCGAACGAGTCGAACCCCGGCCCGAGGTTCGCGCTCGTGGCCGGGACGCGGACCCGAAGCTCGCTCATGGCCTCATGCCAGCAGCAGCCTCTCGATGGCGCGCGCGTCGGGCTCGACGACCGCGATCTCTCCGGCCAGCGCGCGGGCGCGGTCCGGATCCTTCAGGCCGTTCCCGGTGAGCACGCACACGACGCGACGCGCGTCCGTGAGAGCGCCGGCCGCGGCACGCTGCCGCAGGCCCGCCACGGACGCGGCGCTCGCGGGCTCGCAGAACACCCCCTCGCATCGCGCGAGGAATCGGTACGCGTCGACGATCTGGTCATCCGTGACGGCGTCGATGCCGCCGCCCGAGGCGTCGCGCGCCTCGAGGGCGCCCTGCCAGGAGGCCGGGTTGCCGATGCGTATCGCCGACGCGATCGTCTCCGGAGCCGCCACGACCGCGCCGTGGACGATCGGCGCCGCGCCCGCCGCCTGGAACCCGTACATGCGCGGCCGGCGCGATGCCAAGCCCGCATCGACCGCTTCGCGGAATCCCTTCCAGTAGGCGGTGATGTTGCCGGCGTTCCCCACGGGGATGCACAGGCCATCAGGGGCGTCACCCAGAGCCTCGCAGATCTCGAACGCGGCGGTCTTCTGCCCGTCGATGCGGTGCGGGTTGATGCTGTTCACGAGCGTCGCCCCACCCCTCCCACCGATCTCTCGCGAGACGCGCAGGGCGTCGTCGAAGTTGCCGCGCACCGCGATGATCTTCGCGCCGAACGCGATCGCCTGAACGAGCTTGCCGAGCGTAACGTGCCCGTCGGGCAGCACGACGCCGCACCGCAGCCCGGCGCGCGCAGCGTACGCGGCGGCCGAGGCGGCGGTGTTGCCTGTCGAGGCGCAGAGCACCGCGGAGGCTCCGTCTTCGACCGCCTTCGCGACGGCGACCACCATGCCGCGATCCTTGAACGAGCCCGTCGGATTGGAGCCCTCGACCTTGAGCCAGATCTCATCGATGCCGGTCTCGCGTTCGAGCGCCGCGGCGCGCACGAGCGGGGTCGATCCCTCGCCGAGCGTCAGGCGCGGCGTCCGTGAGGTGACAGGAAGATGGTGTGCGTAGCGGTCGATCAGACAGGGCTGCTGCGGCACGGTCCGAAATGCTACGACCACTCACTAACATGGGGCGGTGAATGTGAGCGCGCGCGAGCGCCACCTCGTGACGGTGCTCGTCGTGCTGCTCACCGTGTTCGTCGCCATGCGCGTGACGGCCGAACTGTGGGATGCGGTCGTGCGCGTAGGCGAGGTGGTGCTCATTTTCATCGTCGCGTGGGCCTTCTCGTACGTCCTCGCCCCGCTCGTGAACCGCATCGACGAACGAACGATCCTCAACCGCGCGGGAGCGGTGCTGGTCGTGTACCTCGGGATCGCGATCGTGCTCGCGGGCGCGCTCGCGCTCGCCATACCGGCGCTCGTCGTGCAGCTGACCGCGTTCGTCCAGCGAGGACCCGCGTACGGCGCGAGCGCGGCGCAGACGGTGTCGCAGCTGCAGGAGGCCCTGGGCGGCGTCGGCATCCGCGTGGACCTGGTGCAGATCTACGGTGCCGTCCCGCAGCGCCTCGCCGATGCGCTCGCGAGCTTCGCCGCCGACGCGCTGGGCGTCGCGACCGCCACCGCGGGACTCCTCTTCAACGTGACGCTGGTCCTGATCATCGCCTTCATCATGCTGATCGACGGCGACTCGCTGTGGCGCGAGCTCACGGGCCTCCTATCGGAGGAGCTGCGGAGCGAAGCGGAGCTCCTCCGGCAGAGCGCGGACAGGTCCTTCGGCGGCTTCATCCGCGGTTCGCTGCTTCTCGGGCTCATTTTCGGTGTCGCGACGCTGGTCATCCTCGCGATATTGGGGGTGCCCTTCGCCGGCGTTCTCGCGCTTGTGTCGGGCGTCACCGTGATCATTCCCTTCTTCGGTCCGATCATCGCGATGCTCGCGGTCCTGGCGGTCACCCTGTTCGGCGCTCCCGACAAGCTGCTGTGGGTCTTCGTCCTCTCCATCGCGCTGCAGCAGATCGTGCTGAACGTCCTCGGACCGCGGATCCTCTCGCGCAGCATCGGCATACACCCGCTGTTCGTGTTCCTCGCGCTGCTGCTCGGCTCTCGTCTCGCCGGTTTCTGGGGAGTCCTGCTCGCGATGCCGATCGCCGGGGTGATCAACACCTTCCTGCGATACCTGGTCGAGATCGCGCAGGGGCGGCGGGCGCGGACCCAGGCCTCGATGCTCATCGTGGACGCCGAGGCCGCGGTGGCCGACGCGAAGGGGAATCCCGACAGGGCCGCGCAGGCCGCGGCGGAGGCGAACGCGGCCGCGGCCCGGGTCAAGGAGAGCGAGGCCGCCGCCTCGCGGTGAGGAAGCAGATCCTCGTCACGAACGATGACGGGATCGGATCGGACGCGATCCCGCCGCTGGCGGACGCGCTCGCCGAGCTCGGGGACGTGCACATCATCGCCCCCGAGATCAACTGGAGCGGAGCGAGCCACAGCATCACCCTGTTCCGCCCGCTGCGGTGCAGGCCCACGCGGCTGCGGACGGGACAGGCGGCGTACATGACCGACGGCTCGCCGACGGACTGCGTCCGCCTGGCGGTCCTCGGGTTCCTGAAGCACAAGCCCGACCTCGTCGTGAGCGGGATCAACCGCGGCCCGAACCTCGGCGACGACATCACGTATTCCGGAACGGTCGCCGCGGCCATGGAGGGCATGCTCTCGAACGTACCTTCGATCGCCATCTCGATCGGCGCCTTCGGCGCGGATCTCGACTTCGGCCCCGCCGCGTCGTTCGCGGGGCTGATCGCCCGGAACATCCTGGACCGCGGATTCGCGGTCGACGCGCTGCTCAACGTGAACGTGCCGGCGCTGCCCCGCGAGCGCATCGCCGGCGTCGAGGTGACGCGCCTGGGCAAGCGCAACTACCGCGACCAGCTGGTGGAGCGCCTCGATCCCTATGGCAACCCGTACTACTGGGTGGGAGGCCCGGCGGTCAGCGAAGAGGCCGAACCCGGCACGGACGTGGCGGCGATGCGCGACGGCAAGATCAGCGTCACCCCCATCTATCTCGACCTGACGAATCACCGCCTCATCGAAGAGCTCGCGCGATGGGACTGGGGCTGGTCCTCGCCGGTGGAGGTCCCGGCGGAGGCGTAGCGGCGCTGGCTACCCCTGCAGGGCGAGAAGGAGCGCGCCGACGCCCTGCTGGCCGCGGACGCGCGATCGCTGCAGCAGGAACATCGCGCCCTGCGACTGGAGCGACCCTCCCGCCTTCTTGTACGCCGCGAGGTAGCCGCAGGCCGCGAGCGCGCCGAAGGACTCGCCGTTGTAGTCGCCGGACGGATACGCGAAGTAGCGGACGTTCGTGCCCGTCCAGGTGTTCAGGTAGGTGCGCGCGGTGCACATCTGGTAGCGCTGCTGCGCGCCGGAGAGGTCAGCCATGCTGACGTGGTCCATGGCGTGCGACTGCACGTCCATGCCGGCGTCGCTGAGCTCGCTGACCTGCTCGCGCGTCATGTACCCGGGGCGCCCGATGAGGTTGACCGTGACGAAGAAGGTCCCGACGAAGCCGTACTGCTTGAGCAGCGGCGTGACGACGGAGTACGCGTCGGCGTACCCGTCGTCGAAGGTCAGCTGGACGGGCTTGGCCGGCAGTGGACCTCCCTGGTCGAGCGTCCACCACAGCTCCGGCGAGGTGATCGTCGTGTAGCCCTGCTCGCGCAGCAGCTTGAGCATCCCCTCGAAGTCCACGGGGCTCACCGTGAGGTCCCGGCGCAGCGCGTCAGCGGCTGGCGGCAGCCATGAGACGTAGTGGAACATCAGGGACGGCACGCGGATCGCGCGGTAGCCGCCAACGACGCTCGGGTAGTACGTGCGAGGCGGAGGCGGCAGCGCCGTCACTGCCGGGACTGGCGGCGGCGGCAATGGGGGCACGCTGCTGTCGTCGGTCTTGACGGCGATGTACCAGTACACCCCGTAGTCCTCGAGCCAGCGCACGCCCTCGATGAGCGGACGCACCGCCAGCCGGTACACGCCGGCGACGGGAGGCGCCTTCACCGTGAACTCGAACCAGGCGACCTGCCCCGGGCCGACGTAGTCGCTCTTGACGGCTGCCGGCCGATCCGCGCTGGGCCAACCGGTGCTGGGCGAGCCCCCGCTGCCGTCGCCGCCGAGGAAGCTCGGGCGGTCCTGGCCGGGGTCGGGGTTCCACGTGCCGAGCAGTGGGGCCGCGCTTCCGCGCGGGTACCAGCCGAGCGAGCCACTGTTGTAGTACGCGACCGTCAGCGTGGCCGTGCCGCCCGGGCACAGCGTCGGGAAGCCGCTCTGCCCATACCAGGCCGCGTGGTACCCAGGAAGGCCGGCAGGCACCTTCGCGGGCGCGACGGATCCTCCGGCGACCGTGGGCGTGCAGGTCTCCCCGGGGGATATCGGGGCGGCCTCCAGCGTCGTCGGCTCAGCGCCGATGACGGCCACGGGCAGCGCCACAACCAGCGCCAATGCGAGGATCAGCGCGAAACGGGACATCGCCACCCCTCTTTACGCGGATGTCGGATGGCCGCAACCTGCCACGGGCCGACTGCGCGGCGAGATGCTAAGAGCGGCGCGCGCATACGGTCAACGCGCGCGAGCCCTTCGCGGTGCACTCGCTAGTGCGAAAAGCGGGCCAGCGAGGCCGGGACCACGTACGGCCTGCCCTCGGTGGTGCCCACGCGGAGGCCCTCGCCGAACACGGAGCCCATCAGACGGTCGGTCAGGACGTCGGCCGGCGGCCCGTCCGCCACGACGCGGCCGCCGTCCAGGAGCACGACCCGATCGCACAAGGCTCCGGCGAGGTTGAGGTCGTGGAGCACCGCGAGGACGACCAGGCCGCGGCGGGCCGCGAGCCCGGCGATGTGTGCGAGGGTCGCGCGCTGGTGCGCCGGGTCGAGGTGGACCGTCGGCTCGTCGAGCAATAGGACGTCACCCTCCTGGGCGAGCGCCATCGCGATCACGGCGCGCTGCCGCTCGCCGCCTGAAAGCGTGTCGATCCGCCGGCCCGCGAGAGGCAGCAACTCGAGCTCCTCCATCGCGTCGGCGACCGCGCGCCGGTCATCGGGATGCGCCCGTCCGAGGGCGCCCAGCCGCCCGACCCGGCCGAGGCGGACGACCTCCTCCACGGTGAACGGGAAGAGCGTCTCGAAGAGCTGCGGCACGACCGCGATGCGGCGCGCGATCGCCCGGCGGCCGAGCCGCCCGAGATCGGCTCCATCCAGGCGCACCGATCCGGCGCTCGGGACGAGCAGCCCGGCGAGGCAGCGAAGGAGCGTGGACTTCCCCGCCCCGTTCGGGCCGATGAGCGCGGTCATCTGCCCGGCGGCCAGCGCGAGATCGACCCCGGCGAGGACCTCTCGGTCCTCGTAGCCCGCGCGAAGTGCAGTCGCCTCGAGCCGCGTCATCGGACCCGGGAACGCAGGAGCAGCACGAGGAAGAACGGACCGCCGACGAGCCCGGTGACGGCACCGACCGGGAGCTCCGCCGGCGCGAGCGCGACGCGGGCACCGAGGTCGGCGACGGCGAGCGCGGCCGCGCCCGCGAGGAAGCTCGCGGCCACCAGCCGGCGG
>JALYKU010000206.1 GCA_030774595.1 Chloroflexota bacterium
GCGCGAGTCAACACACTCGGAGCGGAGGTGAGAACGAAGACCACGAAGCATTAGGCAGACCGGACGCGCGCCGGACCTGGGTCAATTCGCTGACGCGGGGCCGGGTCAATAACCTGACGTTCGACAATACAAGGACGGCCGCCAGGACCCCCGGGCACGGTCAACTTCTCCTCTTCCCCCGGCCACGCCGTAAGGCCCTATTCCGCACCGCTTTTAAGGGCTAGCCGCCCGAGTCGAGCGTTTAGGCGCTGTGATATGGGGGGATTTGTGCGCATCCGTTGCGCGGCGCTACGGATGTCGTCTAGGCCGGCTGCTAGCGCATCAATGGCCCGGGCGTAGCCTTCGGGCGACGCGTCACAAGCCCAGTCCAAGGCGGTTACCCGTGCTAGTAATGGCGAAGCCCGGTCTGAAGGGAGTTCTCCTTCGACATCGTCACGGAAGTATTCTGTTACTGAAGCTACTGCCCTATCTAATACGCTCCCGGTGGTCAGGCGGGCGTCGCGCATTGAGTTCGCGGGCTAACTCCACCAGTTCGTGGACCGCTTGTAGACCTGCGGAACCGAAGGTCCGCCGCGTATTTAGCGAGTTCATTTATCTAAATCTTATCCGGCCATGTCCGCATGACGAGGAGCGCCCTCGTCATCTGTCAGCCGCTAGTGCGAGCAGGCCTTCGCGGTGCCGCGATCGTCCGCGGTCTTGAAGGACTGGCCGCAGCCGCAGCTCGAGACCGCGTTCGGGTTCCGCAGCGCGAAGCCGCCGCCCATCAACGCGTCGACGAAGTCAATCTCGGAGCCCTTGAGGTGCATCGCGCTCATCGGGTCGATGACCACGCGGACGCCTTCCTGCTCCACGAGCGCGTCGCCCTCTTCGGTCCCGTCGGCGAAGGTCATGCCGTACGAGAAGCCCGAGCAGCCGCCCGGTGTGACGTAGACGCGAAGCGCCAGGTCGGTGCGATCCTGCTTCGCGACGATCTCCTTCAGCTTGTCGGCCGCGCGCGCCGTCATCGTGACGACGGGGGTCTCGGTCTGGGTGCTCTCCCGCTGCTCGATCGCCAAGACGGTCACCTCCAGAGGGTTCGGACCACATGATAGCCGACATGTTCACCAAACAGCCATGAGATGCGGTGCAGTTCGCTGCGCTCGGGAGGGGCTCTTAGGAGATCGAGCGCCGCAGGTGGTGCTGCGACGAGGGTCCGCGACGAGTGCCCGGCGCGCGGTTCCCGCTAGCGGCTCAGCGCAGCCAGGGCGGCGCTTCCCACTTGTCGGGGAGCACCGTGACCTTGACCGGCATCTCGACCGCCTGCTCCGACACCGACTGGATCTGATTGGTGAGCATCGGCCCGTAAGGGCAGAACGGCGTGGTCAGGACCATCTTCACCTCGGCCTCCTCCGGAGTGAAGCTCACCTCGCGGATCAGGTCGAGGTCGATCACGGAAATGCCGATCTCCGGGTCGAGGACGGTCTGGAGCACGTTCAGGATCTTCTCCTGCTTCTCCGCGTCGGAAACGATCGAATCGGAGCTCATGCGCTCATTGTCGCATGCTCACGCGGAGCCACCGGTCCAGCAGGTGCTGGATACCTTCGGCAACGAGCGGCGTGCAACCTGTCGAGACCGAGCTCGCACTTAATCAGTTCCCGTCTCCCCACGCGTCCAGATCGGTCGCGCCTCGCCCGCGCCGCCAAACCGGCCACCTAGTGCCGGACCAACTTGATCGAGTGTTCTCGCTCGAGTACCCTGCGGGGGACGGGGAGCCCGGGGATGGTCGGAGGAAGGCCGTGGCCCAACAAGCGCCCGTCCGTTTGCGACCTCTCACCCGCGCCGAGCGCGCCACCCTCAAGTCCAAGCTCCGCCAGGTCTCGCTCCCCGCGCGCCTGCACCGTCGGTACCGCCTGATCGAGGAGGTGCGCAGGGGGCACCCGCTCCACGAGGCCGCCAGCCGGGCGGGACTCAACCAGAACAGCGGGTACCTGTGGGTGCCGCGCTTCAACAAGACCGGCTTCCGCGGCTTCGAGACCCCCAACAACCCCCGCGGGCGCGTCCCGATCATCACGTCCAGGCAGCTGCGCGAGCTGGTCGATGTGGCGCTGTCCAGCCCGGCCGAGCTGGGGCTGCCCTTCACCACCTGGACCGTGCGCACGCTCACCGAGTACTGCACCGAACACAACCTCATCCCCGAGTTCACCGACGAGTGGGTCCGCCGGGTGCTCCGCCGGGAGGGCCTCTCGGCGCAGCGCATCCGCACCTGGAAGACCTCGACGGATCCGCTGTTCGGCCCAAAAGGCGGCGCATCCGCTCCCTCTGCGAAACCCGCCCGCCGCACGCGGCGGTCGTCTGTTTCGACGAGTGGGGCCCGCTCGAGCTCCGGCCGATAGGCGGCCGCAGCTGGGCGCGCCGGGGGGAGCCGGCGCGGATGCGCGCGACGTACACGCGAAAGCTGGGCACCGAGACCTTCCTCGGCTTCTACGACGTCCACGCCGATGTGCTGGGCGGGATCTTTCGCAAGCGCAAGCGGCTGCGCGAGATCGAGGAGGCCTTCCGCCGCCTGCGGTCCTGCTATCCGCACCGGCGGCTCTACGTGATCCTCGACAACCTGCACATGATCCACGACCACCCGCGCTTCCATCACGGGCGCGAGGAGCGCCGCAAAGCACCGTCGCCGTTCACCGCGTCGCGCGCGGCGCGCGCAGAGAAGAGGCCTGCAGAGAAGCGGCCTCAACGGAAGGAAAGCGTACTGGCCGGACTGCGGACGGGGTAGAAACGTAACAACGGCGCGGGTCTGTAGCCCGGAGGGGATTCGAACCCCTGACCTCTTCCTTGAAAGGGAAGCGCCCTGGACCGCTAGGCGACCGGGCCCCGCATCGCGTGATCTCGAGCAATTATGGGCGCGGCACGATCGACGAGGACCTTCGCGCGATGCGTTGCTTCGAGCGTGTCCTGTTCCAGCCGTTCCCCGACACGGCCACCGCTGGCGTCCCCTGGCGGATACGCGTGCGGACACCGTCGAGTCATCCATCAGGTTCCAGCGCCACTCGAGCCACCACGTCACCCCGGCATCGGCCCCAGCGCCGAACGATCGTCGACGCCTTCGCCGGATCGTCGCCCGGCGTCTGACGTTCCCAAATGATGTCGAACGGCGTGTCGAGAGTGCGCCGCTCGGCCACATATTTCGCCATCGCGCGGATCGTCTTCTGCGTGATCCTCGCGGGCTTGTCCTCGCTCGGGGCCCGCGTCGGGATGAGGCCGTGTATTTCACGACGCGGCGCATCGAACGCTAACGCCGCCACGCACCCACCACCCCGATGGGGATCCGCAGACGCTGCACGGGCGGCGGGACGAAGAGCAGCTGGTCGAACCGGTAGCGCACATCGCCATCGCGGCCATAACGACCCAGGGTTCATAGATCGCGTCGACCCCCGGAATGCACATGCCATCCCAGTAGAAGACGGCTGCTTCCGCGTCGCGGGCGAGCTCGGCGACCTCGCGAGGGCTGCCGGTCGGGATGATGAAACCGCAGCGATCACGGGCGCGCTACTTCCCGCACGCGTTCGCCCCGACCGTCATTTCGGACGCGCGTTCGCCCCGACCGTCAATTCCCGCGGACCTTCGCCTCGACCGCCCTCGCAAGGCCGAGCACGCGCGCGATCGCCCGCAGCGACGCCCGGGTCCGTTCATCCTTCGCGCTCCGGGCACCGCGCTCGAGCGCGCGGATCGCCTTCGGCGTATCGAGGTCGTCATCGAGCGCATCGAGCACCGCGCGAGACGCCGCGTCGCGTCCGATCGGACCGAGAGGGCCATCGCCGAGCCCGGCGGCGAGCGTCTCGCTCCGCTCGTCCGCGCGCTGCATCCGGCCCTCGTCGTGGTCCATCCGGCGGCGGTAGTGAACGTCGAGGACGTACAGCCGCACGCCCTCCGGGGTCACGCGGTCCAGTGCGTCGCGCACAAAGACCATGTTTCCCTTGGACTTCGACATCTTCTCGCCGCCCAGGCACATCGGCGCCACGTGCAGCCAGTGCCCGACCGCAGGCCGCACACCGGTCGCCGCCTCTGACTGCGCGATCTCGTTCTCGTGGTGCGGGTAGATCAGGTCGGTCCCGCCGCCGTGGATGTCGACCCGCGGGCCGAGATAGCGCAGGGACATGGCCGAACACTCGAGGTGCCACCCCGGGCGCCCCAGCCCCGCGGGCCCGGGCCATGTCGGGCCCGAGCGCACGTGCCGCCACAGGGCGAAGTCGGCCGGGTCTCGGCGGCCGGCGTCGTCCAGCGCCGCGTCGTCCTGCTCAGCGGCGATGTTCGCCATCTTCGCGCGCGACAGGCGCGACAGCTCCCCGTAATGCGGGCCGCGCGACACGTCGAAGTACACGCCGCCGTCGAGCTCGTACGCGATCCCCCGCTCGCGAAGCGTCGCGACCATCCGCTTCATCCCGGGGATTTCGCGCGTGGCGTGCGGCAACACGTCGGGCTTGCGCCATCCGAGGCGCTCCATATCCGAAAGGAACGCCCGCTCCTCGCGCTTCCCGAGCTCTCGCCAGTCGATGCCATCGCGGGCGGCGCGCTGCAGGATCGACTCGTCGATGTCGGTGATGTTCTGCACGTAGCGCACGCGCTTGCCCCGTGCTTCAAGGAGGCGCGCGAGCACGTCGAAGACCAGGAACGTCCGTGCATGGCCGAGGTGCGTCGTGTCGTACGGCGTGACGCCACAGACGTACATCGCGACGGTCTCCGCCCGTGGACGGAACGGATGGATCCCGCGTCGGCGCGTGTCGTAGAGGCGAAGCACCAGAGCGTGACGATATCCTCGCGGCCGGTGGGCCGCTTACCCGATGTTGACGCCGTCCTCGCGACGTTGCGCGCCGTCGCGTCTCCGCCGACGGCGCCGTTCCACGAAGGGCGCGTGCTGAACGCGATCCGCCGAGAACTCGAGGCGCGCGGCCTCGCCGTCCACGCCGACCGCTACGGCCAGCTCTTCGCGCGGCGTCATCAGGGCGCGTCCCGCCGCGCGCTTGTCCTCGTCGCGCACACGGATCACCCAGCCTTCGATGTCGTTTCAGCGCGGGGGACCGAAGGGCGAGTGCGGGTCCGTGGCGGCCTCGAGCCGCGCTGCTTCGCCTCGCGCGTCCCCGTCGTGGTGCACCACGACGACGGGCGCGCACCCTTCGCCGCCGTGCTCGACGACTTCGTCTTCGACCTCGAGCTCACCAATTCGTCGCCCGGGCACACGCGTATAAGGGCCGAGCGGCCGCTCGAGGCCGGGATGTGGGCGGTCATGGACATCCCGAGCCTCGAGAGGAGGGCCGACGAGCTCGCGATGCGCGCGGCGGACGACCTCGCGCTATGCGCGCTTTCGATCTTGACGCTCGAGGCGCTCGCCGCGGAACGCGCCGCGTTCGACGTGCACGCGGTATTCACGCGCGCGGAGGAGCCGGGGCTGTTCGGAGCGCGACTGATCGCGGCCGAGGGCGGGATCCCCGCCGACGCATACGTCGTGTCGCTCGAAGCCAGTCGAGCGCTGCAGCACGCGCCGGCCGGACGCGGGATCGTGATCCGCGTGGGCGATTTCCACAATACATTCAGCAACCAGGCCGAGCGCTATCTGCGGGTCGCGCAGGAACGCCTCTTCCTCCGCGGCATCCCGACGCAGCGCGCGCTCCTCACCGGCGGCACGTGTGAGGCATCGGCCTTCGTGCGCCTCGGCTGGACGGCGACAGGCGTCGCGCTGCCGAACACCAACTATCACAACGCCGGCCCGGAAGACCGCTTCGTGCCCGAGGTCGTGCGACTCTCCGACCTGATGAGCGGCATCGCGCTCCTCGTCGAAGCCACGACCGCGGCCGGCGCCGACGAGAGCGAAACGTGGTGGCCGACCGCCGAGCGCGTCCCCGACGACATCGCCGCGCTGATGCGGGACACGGCGCCAGCGTCCGATACCGAAGACCTTTAGGCCGATCCGACTCCAGTGCCGAGAGCCACCGTCCCGGCGGCCCCATCGACGGTCAGCAGCTGCCCGTCGCGGACGCGGGCCGTGGCATCGCCGGTCCCGACCACGGCTGGGATCCCGTACTCGCGCGCGACGATCGAGGCGTGGGACGAGGGACTGCTGGTGTCGGTGACGATGGCCGCCACGCGCGCGAAGAGCAGCGTCCAGGCCGGTGTGGTGGCGGGGCAGACGAGCACGTCGCCCGGGCGCACTCGCGCGAACTCGCTCGTGTCGCGCACGACGCGCGCGGGTCCGGTCGCCCGCCCGGCGCTCGCCGCCGTGCCTCGAAGGAGCACATCGAGGTCGTCGGCCGGCGCTCGCAGCAGGGCGTCTGCGGACCGCAGGATCCCTTCGAGCATCGGCGGCAGCGAGCCGAGGACGAGCGGCGGGACGAGCCGACGCTGGCGCCTCCACGCGAGGCGCGGACAGCGTGGGCCTCTTCCGATTCTGGGACGTGCTCCACAACAGCGGCGCGTACGCGCTCGAAGCGGGCCTGCTGGCCTCGTTCGGGCTCGCCATGCGGGACGAACGGGCCTTCCCCCGCTGGGTGCCCACCGTCGCGCTTGTCGCGGCCGCGCTTCAGCTCGTGAACATGACCGCTATCTGGGTCGGGATCCCCGACGCCGCGACCATGATCGGCAACCTGGCGTTCGGGCTGTTCGGCGCCAAGAGCGTCCAAAACTGAAATCGCTTGACGGCCATCGGCAGAGGTGTACAACAAGAGCAAGCTCCGCGAGGGCCCACGGAGCGGGCGATCACGAGCGAGCAAGCGAGACCAAGCGGACACAGCGAACTGGAGGTCGCATGGTCAGACTGCATCTTCGCGGGATGGTCCTGCAGGTCGATTAACGACGCCCTCGACGGAAGGGGGCACTGCAGCCCGGCGCTCGGTGGCGATTCGCGCCAGATAGACCCTCTCCGCGCGAGAGGTGTTCTCCCGCAGAAGGCCCCGTAGCGGCCTCGTCCACCGGGCGCCACCCGCGATTCGTTCGAGAACGTAGCTTTGCGAAGGCCTCCGAATGCCGGAGGCCTTCGCTGTGTAATGAGCGCGATGCGCTCCGAGCTCGCGTGGTTCTGGTCGGAGGTCCGGCGCGCGCTGCTCCACCCCGTCGACGACGTCACGCGAGGGACCTACGAGGGCAGCACGATCCTCATGCGCCAGTTCACCGCCGTCGTCGGAACACAGGCGCTCGCGCTCGTCTTTCGCTTCACCGGACAGTTCGACGAGCAGTCATCGCTCGACGAAGCCGCATCAATAGCCGCGACGTGGATACTCGTCGGCGTCGCGCCTATTCGGTGACCGCAAGCTCACTGACGAGGCCCCTTCGATCGCGGCAACGCGGAGCTCGCCGGCATGGCGCCTATTCGGTGAACGCAAGCTCCCGGACGAAGTGGCGTCGGTCGCGCGCGGTGGATGTTCTCCGGCATGGCGCCTATTCGGTCAGCGCGACCTCGCGGACGAAGCCCTCGTTGATCCGATACGCGTGCAGCTCGGGCTCGCCCGCGCGGAGCGAGACGAGCACGTAGCAGGCCTCGGGGTAGTGCGCTTCCGCGCGATCTGTGGGTGAGGGATACGGCTGGCTCACCGGGTGGCTGTGGTAGATGCCGACGAGCTCCTCGTCCCTTCGTTCCATGTCGCGGAAACACTCGAGCTGCTCGCGCGGGTCGATCTTGTAGCGGTTCACGGGCGTCTCGTGGACGTTGCGGCAACGGACGACCCGCCCCGCGGCGCTTCCGTGACCGGCGAGCAGTCCGCAGCACTCGTGGGGAGCCTGCTCGCGCGCGTGGGCCACGATCTCGTCGCGCAGCGAGAGCGGAAGAAGGAACTCTTCGTCAACGCGCCCTTCGACATCGTGGTCAGCCGTGTCGTCGCGCTGCCGGCTCACCCGCCGGCCATGGCGGGTATGACCATCACTTCCGCGCCATCGGGCACCGGCGCGGCGGAACCGCCGCTCGCGCGGGCGTCCTCTTCGCCGATGTAGACATTCACGTAGGTGCGGATCGCGCCGTTCTCGTCCAGCACGCGGTCGCGGAATCCGGGATGGCGTCGTTCGATGTCTCCAACGAGATCCGCCAGCGTCCCTCCGCTCGCGCTGATCTTGGTCTGTCCTCCGGTCACCTCGCGCAGCGATCCCGGAAGACGCACGGTGACGGCCATGTTCACTCCCAGAGCGGTGTCGAAAGGTAGCGATCGCCGCCGTCGGCGACGATGACGACGATACGCCCCTCGGTCTGGCGCGCGACGTCGACCGCGGCGAGCACCGCCGCGCCGCCCGACGGACCGCTGAAGATCCCCTCCTCGCGCGCGAGGCGCCTGGTCATCGCGAGCGCGGGCTCCGTCGCGACGGCGACGTGGCGGTCGGCCGCGCGCTCGTCCCAGATCGCAGGCCGTAGCGCGGTCGCCATGTGCTTCCAGCCTTCGATGCCGTGGAGGGCGTCGTCAGGCTGTGCCGCGACGATCCGGACGCCACGCGCTCGCAGCGCCTGCGAGATGCCGACGACCGTGCCCGACGTTCCGACGCCGACGACGACGTGCGTGACGGTGCCTTCGGTCTGCTCCCAGATCTCCGGTGCGGTCGTCTCGCGGTGGGCGAGCACGTTTGCAGGGTTGGAATACTGGTCGACGTACTCGTAGCGCTCGGGATGCTCCGCCGCCAGACGGCGGGCTTCGACGATCGCGCCGTCCGAGCCTTCGAGTGGATCGGTGAGCACGACGCGCGCGCCGAACGCGCGCGCGATGGCCTTGCGCTCGAGCGACACGCGGTCGGGGATGCATAGCTCCACGCGATGTCCCCGCACCGCGCCGACGAGCGCGAGGGCGACGCCGGTATTGCCGCTGGTCGCGTCGAGGATCACGCGCTCGCCGCCGAGCCGCCCCGCGTCTTCCGCCGCGAGCACCATCCACAGCGCGGCGCGGTCCTTCACGCTCCCGCCGGGATTGAACGACTCGAGCTTGGCCCATAACACCCCACGCAGGCCGTCGCCGATCCGCCGGAGCGGGACCAAGGGGGTGTCGCCGACGCGCTCGAGCAGCGTCCCACGGACCCGCTCGCGGACCGACTCGCGGGTGAGCGTCAGTAGGAGATGGGCGCGGCCAAGACGTGCGCGGGCTGAACGAGCACGCGGAGCTGGTGCGCACCGCCGCTGACGGCGGCCGCGAAGAGCAGCGATGCCGGCGCGACCAGCAGGCCCGGTACGGCGAGCACCGGAGGCAGGAAGCCTTCGGTCATCGGCAGCCCGATGAAGGCGAGGACGCTCGCGGCCAACAGCGCCCCGCCCGACAGCGCGATCGAGACGGGCGAGAGCTGGAGCGGCGCCGACATGCCGTTCACCAGCTGCTCGATGCGCGCCTCGGTCACGGTGAGCGAGCCCACCGGAAGGAGCAGGCCGAGATCGACGCTGTCCGCGTCCGGAAGCAGCTTGTAGAGCGCCGCGGCGAGCGGCCGCACGTCGCGCGCCTCGCGGACGGCCTCCTCGTCCGCGGCGATCTCCTTCTGCAGCGTGTAGTACGAGACGAGCTCGTCGACGACGGGCACGACGTAGAGGCCCGCCGCGAAGTAACGCGCGATCACGAGCCGCAGCGGATCGCGGTGGCGCAGGTGATAGCGCTCGTGGAGCAGCACCGCGCGCACCTCATCGCCATCCAGCCGCGCGAGGAGGCCTGTCGAGATACAGATGCGCGGGCGGAGGAACCAGTAGCAGAACGAGAACGGCCGCGGATCGTCGACGATGTCGACGAGGCGGGAAAGCCCGAGCCCGCGCGCGGTGGCTCCCACGTCGCGCGGCACCGGGACCCTCCGCGCGAGGAGCGAGCGGATGAAGCCGGCGGTCGCGCTCAGCTGGCGGAACAGCGCGCCGACCCCGAGGCCGATCCCGAGCAAAGCGAGGCCAAGCAGCAGGAGAGCGACGATGTCCTGGGCGTCGTCCGCGCCGCGCTTCAGCAGGATCGAGACGTGCGGGATCAGGGTCGCGAGGAGCGCGATGAGTATGGCTCCCGATCCGACGGCGAGCGCCACGAGCAGCGCGAAGGCGCGGTCAGCGCGCGCCACCATGGTCCTTGCCGGCGATTCGCCGCAGCGCCGCGCGGTGGCCGGCGTCGACGGTGTCGAGCTCGGCCGCGAACTGCGCGAGCGCGAGATCCCCGAACTCGTCGACCAGGCCGCGCACGAGGTCTCGCGATAGGCGGGCGCGGTGCTCCTCACGGCTGAACGCCGGCCGATACACGTACGTCTTTCCCTCCAGCTCGCGCGCGAGGAGCCCCTTTGAGTGCAGTCGCGTCATGATCGTCATCACCGTCGTGTATGCGAGCGCGCGCGAGCGGCCGAGATCGTCGACGACCTCCCGCACCGTGGCGGAGCGCCTTCGCCACAGCTGGTCCATGATCTCCGCCTCGAGCGGACCGAGGAACCGCTCCTGCGCGCCGCTCCGGAACTTCTTGAGGCGTCGCACGTCGACGTCGGTCACTCCGAGAGTCTATCCAGCGCGGCTGGTCGCGCGGCGCCGGCGCGGGAGGAGCAGTGGGTGCTGCTCGCCGGCCTCCTCGCGTCCGTGGGCGAGCGTAACGTGGAGCGCCACGATCAGGTGTCCATCGCGTGGCGCGTACGTGGGCCCGCGGGGCCCCTCGCGGCGGCGCACGAAGCCAGCGAGCGCCATCGAAGCCAGCTCGCGCTCGGCGTACCCCTGGGGCAGGCCCGACCACACCGCGGCCCGCTGCGCGGTGCCCTCGCCGACGCACAGCGCGTGGAGGAGCCGGAGCCGCTGCGGATCCGCGAGAGCGGAGAGCGTGCTGGCCGCGCGTTCGTACTCCGCATCCGGGGCCGCCTCGAGCAGCGCGGGATCGCTGTGGAAGAGGTTGAGCTCCCAGTCCGCTTCGCGGGCCATCGCACCACCCTGCTACTACCTGGCCGTAGTACTGACGGTCCTGATACTACGCCGCCGTCGTAGCACGGCGTCAAGCCCCTATTCGGCCGGGCTCGGCGCGGTCGCCGGGGCGGAGCGATCCTCATCAAGGTCGGTGCTGCCGGCGCGCGCGTTCGCGCCGACAGCGAGAGCGATGAGCGCAGCGCCAATGAGCATGCGGCTGGTGATCGGCTCGGCGAGCGCGACGGTCCCGATGAGCAGCGCGACCGCCGGGATGACGACCTGTGTCAGGGAAACGGTCGTGGGCCGAAGTACGCGATAGAGCCATAGGTTCAGGACGAGGCCGACCGCGGACCCGAAGACGACGAGGTAGCCGAACGCAATGAGGCTCTCGGCACCCCAACGAGCGGGGCGGCCGAGCTCGGTGACGGCCAGCGGAAGCAGGAACAGCGCGCCCACCCACGTCTCCACCGCGATCACTGGAAGCGGCGACTCGTGCTTCAGCACCCGCGCGGCGAGGATCGCGGCCACGCCCCAGCTGACGGACATGAGGGCGAGGAGCACGGTCGCGAGGAGTGCCTCCGGACCGGTACCCGCGCCGGCCGCCCCGATCAGCGCCACGGTGCCCGCCAGCCCGGCGGCGAGGGCGACCACCTTCAGCGTCGTGAAGCGATCACCTCGGACCAGGAAGTGAGCGAGGATCGCGGTCCACACCGGCGTCGACGCGCCGAAGACGGCCACGACGCCACTCGGGACGTACTGCTCGGCCCAGAAGATGATCGCCCAGGCCGAGCCGACGTTGAAGACCCCGGCCAGCGCCGCGGCGGCGAGCACGCGCCGGCCGCGGGGAAAGCGCAGGCGCAGCACGAGTGATACGAGGGTGAGCAGCAGGGCGACCGCGCCCGCGCGGTCGAGCGCGAAGGTCCACGGAGGCACCGCTGCGACGCCGACCTTGATCGCGGCCCACGTCGACCCCCAGAGCAGCGTGAGGAGCGCGTAGCCGGCGATGACCCGGAGCGGCACTTGTGCACGATATGCGCGATGCGAGCGCAGGCGATGCGTTGCGCGATTCGTTCCCGTCCTGGGCCTCGGGGTGCGCGCGCGGTCAGAGCCGCGGGATCACCCCACGACGTAGATGGTGAAGAAGAGTCCGATCCAGACGACGTCGACGAAGTGCCAGTACACGCTCGCGGCCTCGATCGCCAAATGGCGGCGAGCGGTGAACTGCCCCTTGAGCGTCCGGAACAGGCAGAGGCTGTTGAACAGCACGCCGCCCGTGACGTGAGCACCGTGGAAACCCGTCAGCGTGAAGAACACGCCCGCGAAGACGCCGTCCTTCGGCAGGAAGCCCAGTCTCGTGTACTCGTAACCCTGGCCGATGAGGAAGAGTGCGCCGAGCACGACCGTCGGGATCAACCAATTGCGCAGCGCGATGCGGTCGCCCTTCTTGATGCCGTTGACGGCGAGCTGCATCGTCACGCTCGAGCTGAGCAGCACGAGCGTGTTGACCGCCGGCAGCCCCAGGATGCCGAGCACCGGGTCCACCTGCCAGGTCGGCTTCTCGCCGATGCCGGTGCCGCCGAAGATCGGCTCCCAGGCGGGCAGCCGGCCGCGAAGGTAGAAGTACGTCGTGAACAGCGCGGCGAAGAACATCGCCTCGGAGAAGATGAAGAAGATGACGACCCACATGCCGCTCGTGAACCGGGTGGGCTGCGTCTCGGCGCGGACGGTGGTCTCCACCAGCCGGTCGGCCGGGTCCTGGTTGCGCCCCCGGACCACGGTCCTCTCGTCGATCGCGCTCACGGACTAGTGACCCTCCGCATGCCCGCCGTGCCCGGCCTCGTCGGCGCTCGCCATCTGGCGCGCGTCGGCCATGAGCCAGCCGCCGAGTCCGAGGACGAAGAGGAGTCCTCCGAGCACCAGGAACGGGACACCGTAGAGGATGCCGAAGGCCAAGAGCGTGGTCCCGAGACCGATCGTGGCGGGCGCGAAGCTCGGAGGCGGCAGATGGATGTTGCTGCCGTCCTCGACGTCTTCACGGTGGTGCACCATCGGGGGCAGAGCATACGGCGCGAATTGGCACGCGTCGAAATCTCGTCTTAGGCTGTCGCCCGATGAGCCGCTGGTCGCGTCGCATCGCCGTGGCCGCATCGCTCGCGCTGGCGTCGCTCATCGTCACGGCGGGCGCCGCGCTCGCCGATGGACCTTGGCCGAACGATCCGCAGGGACCGCAAGCGCGCGAGATCGCGGGTCTTTACTGGATCATGTTCGCGCTCGCGGTGATCGTCCTCGCGATCGTGCTCGGCGCCCTCGTGTACTCGGGCATCCGCTTCCGCGAACGCCCCGGCCACAGCGCGCTCCAGATGCACGGCCACAACGTGCTCGAGCTCACGTGGACGGTCATCCCCACGATCATGGTGCTCAGCCTTTCGGTGCTCTCGTTCCAGCGGCTCAACTTCGTCAACGACACGCGGAGCGATGTCGGCATGACGGTGAAGGTCGAGGGACGCCAGTGGACGTGGTCGTACACGTATCCGGACGAGCCGAGGTTCAGGCTCAGCGACGGATCGACGCTCGTGGCCGGACAGGAGCTGCACATCCCGGTCGGTATGAAGGTGCGCCTGGAGCTGTCGTCGAAGGACGTGATCCATTCGTTCTTCGTGCCCGGCCTCGGCGGCAAGAAGGACGCCGTCCCTGGCCACGAGACGGACATGTGGATACAAGCGGATCGGCCCGGCTCGTACAAGGGCCAGTGCACCGAGTTCTGCGGCGACGGCCACGCCGACATGCTCGTGCTCGTCGTCGCGCACGACCAGGGCGACTACGACGCCTGGGCGAAGGGCGCGGTGACCGCCGCGAACCTGATCAACGACCCGGCGACCAAAGCGGGGCGAGAGCTGTTCCTCGCCCTCGCGTGTTCTGGCTGCCACACCATCGCGGGCACGACCGCGCAGGGAAAGGTGGGTCCGGAGCTCACGCACATCGCGAGCAAGGACAGCATCGCCGGAGTGCTTCGCCCGGTAAGCGAGGAGAACCTGAAGAAGTGGATCTCCAACCCCCCGGGGGTAAAGCCGGGCACGCAGATGCCGAACCTCGGACTTCCTCCCGACAACATCGACGCGATCGTCAAGTTCCTTCTGACCTTGAAATAGCCGGGAGGTCGTGGCCCTCCACCCTATCCGGGGGGCTGCGGCCCCCCGAGAACCCCCCGAGGGGTGGCTTGGGTGAACATGTACCGGGGGGCTCCGCCCCCGAGGACCCCCCGGGCTTGCGCGCGGGCAGCGCCACCTTCGGATCCGACGCGCCCTTCCCTTCGGCGCGTACGTGAACCACGACGACCGCGTCGCGTTGCTGCGCCGCGGTGTCGTGCCCGGTGTGTGGGCGGAACTGAGATCCGGCGCACTGCGGCAGACGTAACGGTCCCCAGCCCGGAAACGGGAGTACGCTTGCCGCCTCGGCAGGGGAGGAAGGCGCGATGACAAGCACGCTCGCTACACCAACGATCACGACTCTCGATGTCAATGCGTTCAGGGAGCGCTTCCGCGGGCAGGTGCTCGGCCCAGGCGACGAGGGCTACGACCGCGCACGCCAAGTATGGAACGCGATGATCGATCGCCGACCAGCTCTGATCGCCCGATGCGTAGGGGCGGCCGACGTGATCGCCGCTGTGAATTTTGCGCGCGAGAAGGGGCTCCTGGTATCCGTCCGCGGCGGCGGGCACGGCGTCGCTGGCAAGGCGGTCTGCGACGACGGTCTGATGATCGATCTCTCGCCGATGAAGAGCATCCGCGTCGACAGCCAAAGCAAGACGGCGCGGGCTGACCCCGGCGTGCTCTGGGGCGAGTTCGACCGCGAGACAAAGGCATTCGGCCTCGCGACGCCTGGCGGTCTCGTGGCGACGACGGGGATCGCAGGCCTGACGCTCGGCGGTGGACAGAGCTTGCTCACCGGGAAACACGGCCTCACCCTCGACAACCTGCTGTCGGCCGACGTCGTCACCGCCGACGGCGAGCTGCGTCGAGCGAGCCCGACCGAGAACGCGGACCTGTTCTGGGCGCTGCGCGGCGCGGGCGCCAACTTCGGCGTCGTCACCTCGTTCGAGTATCGGCTCCATCCGGTCGACGCGGTCTACGGAGGGATGATCATCCATCCGCTGGACCAGGCTAGGGATGTCTTGCGGTTCTACCGCGACTTCACCGCCGAGCAGCCCGACGAGCTCACCACCTACGCAGCGTGTCTGACCACGCCCGACGGAAAGCAGGTCGTGGCCCTGGTCGCCTGCTACGCCGGAGCGCTCGACGAGGGTGAGCGTGTTCTCAGGCCGCTCAAGCGCTTCGGAACGCCGGTCGTCGACATCATCGGACCGACCACCTACGTGGCGATGCAGTCGCTGCTTGTGGCTGGCTTCCCGGCGGGACGCCTGAATTACTGGAAGTCGGGTCTCACGAACGAGATCAGCGACGAAGCGATCGAGACTGTCATCGAATTCGCTCGACGGGTCCCGTCGCCGCATACGGCGACGGTCTTCGCGAACACGCACGGAGCATTCTCCCGTTTAGGGAGGGACGAGACCGCGTACTGGCATCGAGACCTGCAATACGACGTGAACATCATCTCGAGCTGGACCGAGTCCGCCTCGTCGGACCGGAACATCCGCTGGACGCGCGAGTTCTTCGACGCGATCCAGCCTCAGCTATCGCGGGGCGTCTACGTGAACGATCTCGGCGACGAGGGAGGCCAGCGGATCAGAGACGCCTACGGCGGGAACTACGAGCGCCTCCTGACCCTCAAGAGGAAATACGACCCGACGAACTTCTTCCGCATGAATCAGAACATCGACCCGGCGGTCTGACGCGATCGCGGCGGCGGGCTGATCAGCGGCGAGGCGGCGGAGCTCGCGAAGATGTTCGCAGCT
>JALYKU010000207.1 GCA_030774595.1 Chloroflexota bacterium
CCCCTGCCGCCGTCGTCACGCGGCCCGCGAACAGGAACACGGTCTGGCGCAGCGAGGACTCCATGTCGAAGGGGTCAAGCGCCGAGGTGGCGTCGCGCGGAATCACGACGTTGTACCAGCGGAGGGCAGCGCTGGCCGCCGTGTAGTGGACGCAGTTGTTGGCCACCGTCCCGCAGAGCACGAGCGTGTCGACGCCCCACAGCCGCAGCAGGTGATCCAGCGGCGTGCCGTAGAACGCGTCGTAGCGGACCTTGCGCAGGACGGTGTCGTCCTCCGTCGGCGCCAGTGCATCGACGATCTCCCAACCCCAGCTGGCCTCCCGACAATGCTCGGGCCAGATCTGCCACTCCGGATCGCCGTCGCGGTGCGTGTCCTGGCTGAACACGACGCGCATCCCGTGCGCGCGGGCGAGCTCCAGCAACCCGTTGATCGCCGGGATCGTCGCCTCGGCGTCCGGGCCGCGCAGGCTGCCGCCCTCGCGGACGAAGTCGTTCTGCATGTCGACCACGACCAGCGCAGTCCGCGCGGGATCGACGCGGACGTCGTCGTGGACCTCGTACTCCGGGACCTCGATCGTGCGGCTCATCCGGGAATCATCCAACGGACGCGGCCGTCGCGCTCTACGCCGCTGACGAGGTTGCCAAGGTACGCGAGCTGCGTCTCACGCGCGCCCGCGACGTTGCGGGAACCCCCAGCGGGCACCGGGCGCTTCAGTGGAGTGTGCTCCCGGTGGTCGCTTCGACAAGGGGGGAGCTGAGGAATGCCTCGAGAACGTCCGGGTCGAAGTGTCGTCCTGCCTGGCTGGTCATCTCGGTGATCGCATCGGCGGTGCTCCAGGCCGGCTTGTATGGCCGTGTGTGCGTGAGCGCGTCAAAGACGTCGGCGACGGCGACGATGCGCCCGGCGATCGGGATCGCATCCCCGGCGAGGCCGGCGGGGTAGCCGCTGCCATCCCATTTCTCGTGGTGTGTCAGCGCACTCTGCTCGGCCATCGCGAGCAACACGAACGGGCTGCCGGCGAGCATCTGCGCGCCGGCCGTGGTGTGGGTCTTCATCTGCTCGAACTCCTCGGCGGTCAGCTTGCCGGGTTTGCGCAGCACGGCGTCGGCGATGGCGATCTTGCCGACGTCGTGCAGTGGCGCAGCGAGCCGGAGGAGTTCGAGCTGTGCGTCGGGCAGCCCGATGCGTTGGGCGATCGCGACCGACAGATCGCCGACTCGGTGGGGGTGCTGGCCGGTGTCGTCGTCGTGCAGTTCGGCCGCTGCGGCCAGTCGCGCGAGGATCTCGAACTGTGCCCGTTTGAGCTCGCGGCTGGTTTGGCGCGCGTCGGTGACGTCCTCGATCTGGGCGAAGAGCTGCGCGACTTCCTGCGCGTCATCGCGGATCGCGGTGAGCGCGATGCGCGCCTCGATGACGCGCCCGCTGCTGTGGAGATAGCGCTTCTCGAAATGCCGTGTTCGCGTGTCGCCGCTCAGCATCGCGGCGACGGCGGCGACACTGTCGTCACAGTCCTCGGAATGGGTGAACTGGAGGAAGTGCTCGCCGCTGAGTTCGTCGGCGCTGTGCCCGAGCATCTTGCAGATGGCGTGGTTGACCCGCTCGATCCGCCCGTCCCGGTCGGTGATCACGCTGCCGATCGGCGCCTCCTCGAAGGCGACGCGGTCGAGCTGTGCCTCGCGGCGCAGCGCTTGTCCCCTGTGCCGCTCGCGCTCGGCTCGCTCCACGCGATCGGAGATGTCGCGGATGGCGCCGATGGTGAACGCGCGCTCCCCGATCCGCATCTCGCTGATGCCGATCTCCATCGGAAAGCATGAGCCGTCCCTGCGCCGGCCGACCGTCTCGATCGGCTCCACCAGCGTGTCGTTGGCGCTCAGCAGGATCCCCTCGGCGCGCGCTGACTCGGCGAAGTCGTTGCGATGGCTGGGCGCGATGATGGACTGCAACGGCTGCCCGATCACGTCCTCCTCCTCGTAGCCGAACAGCCGTCGCGCCGAGCGGTTCACCGATTCGATCAGGCCCTGCTCGTCGACCGTCACGATCCCGTCCGCGACGTTCTGCAGCACCGCCCGCGCGCGGACCTCGCTCTCGCGCAGCGAGGCATTGAGGGCCGTGATCGACTCAAGCGAGCGCTCGCGCTCCTGGGCTTTGGCGTAGAGATCAAGGAAGGCCGAGACCTTGGCCCGCAGCGCCTCGGGCGCGATCGGCGCGAAGATGAAGTCCACGGCTCCGCTGGCGTACGCGCCCGCGGTCTTGACCTCGTCACGCCCGAAGGCGGTGAGGAAGATGATCGGCGTGAGCGCGGACTCGCTCCGTGCCCGGATCAGTTGGGCCGTGTCGTAGCCGTCCATGACGGGCATGCGGACGTCCATCAGGATCACCGCGAAGCTCTGGGCAGAGACAGCGCGCAGGGCAGCGCGACCCGAATCGGCCTCGACGACGGCAGAGCCCAGCCGCGCGAGCATCGCGCGGACCGCCAGGCGCTTGGCCGCGTCGTCGTCGACGACGAGCACCGCGGCGGGCGTGCCGGCCTCCCCTGCCGTGTCGGCTGATCCGGGGTCCATCACGGAGGGGACACTCATGCCGCACCGTTGGGCCACGAGCACACGAACGACTGC
>JALYKU010000208.1 GCA_030774595.1 Chloroflexota bacterium
GTCCGGCGGGAAGACGGGGTAGAACACGCGCTCGATCCTGCCAGCCGACGCGACGAGCGCGAGGCGCTTGTAGAGCGTCTGCCCGTCGATCGCGAAGGTCGGGAGCGTGAGCGCGGATGCCAGTTCGAGGTGTTCGTCGCTGACGACCGGGAACGGCATCTGGTTCCGCTCTGCGAACTCGATCTGGTCGTCCAGCGGCTGCGCAGAGAGGCCGAGCACTCGCGCGCCGAGCTCGGCGAGCTCGACGTTGTGATCGCGGAACGCGCACGATTGGGGCGTGCAGCCGCGGGCGCCGGGGATCGCGTCCCAGCCGGGCGGCATCTCCCGCGACGGGCGGCCGGCTTTGGGGTACACGTAGAGGACCAGCCGCTCGCGAGCCCACTCCGCTAGGTCGACGGGCCCTCGCGAGGACGGCAGGGTGAGCGCCGGAATCTGCAGACCCGGAAGATGATCCGCGCCGCCGTCGTCTTCCGGCGCCGGCAGGTCCGGGGGCAGCGTGTACGGATCGGTCGCGCTCATGCGGCCTCGCAAACGCGCATCGCCACGCGCGCGTATGTCTCCGCCGTCTTGACCAATCCGTCGATCTCGAGATTCTCGCCGAGCTCGACGTCCATGAGCCCGGTCGACGTGCCGTAGTTCACCGTCGGGATGCCGTAGCGCGTAAGCGAGGACGCGTCGCTGAACCAGCGCGTGACATCTCGCTCGGGCTTCGCCCCGAAGACCTCCTCGTGCGCGGCGTCGATCGCGGTGACGAGCTCGTGCCCTTCCTCGATCTCCGCGCCCGGCGCTGTGACGTAGACCTCGCCTGCGATGCCGTAATCCGGGAAGCGCTCGCTGAGCGACCGCACCCAATCGAGCACCTCGCGGCGCGCGACGGCCATCTCCTTCGTCGGCGGCACCCGCACGTCGAGGAACAGATCGGTGTGGTGCGGCGTCCGCGAGACGCGCCAGCCGAAGCCGCCCTCGATCGCGCCGATGTTCACGATCGCCTTCGCGCCGCGGTACGCGTTCGCAGGATCGTCCTCCCAGGTCGGGATCCACTCAAGCACCGCACCGAGCACCTCGTGGGCCCGCAGGATCGAGTTCTGACCGCGCTTGCCCTCGCTGAACGCGGTGTGGATGAAGTTGCCGTGCACGCGGATCCGGAGCCAGAGGGAGCCGAAATGCCCGAGCACCACCTTGCCCTCCGTCGGCTCGCCGAGCAGGCACATGTCGGCGACCCCGCCGTGCGTGACGAGATACCGCGTCCCGGCGGCGTAGCCGCGAAACTCCCCGCCGGTCGCGTCGAGGTACTGCGTCTTCTCGATCTCGCCCGCCACCGCCGCAATGAGGACGTCGCCCTTCAACCGCACGCCGGCGTCCTGCAGCGTCCGCACAGCCTCGACGTAGCAGGCGAGCGCGCCCTTCATGTTCGAGATGCCGAGCCCGTAGAGCCGCCCGTCGCGCTGAAACGCCTTGGGCTGGAAGCCCGGGACGTCGCGCAGCCACGGCTCGCGGCCGGAGTACGACGTGTCCATGTGGCCGTTGAACATCAGCGACTTGCCGCCGCCGGCCCCGGCCCACGTCCCGAGCGCGTTAGCGCGGTTGTCCTCCACCTGCTGCCACTGGACCTGGAGGCCGATCTCCTCGTAGAGCGACGCCATCAGCTCGGCCATCCGCTGCTCGTCGCCGGTGAAGCTGTGGACGTCGATCATCCGGCTCGCGGTCTCGACGAGCCGATCGCGGTCGACCCTCACGACCGGAAGTGCGGCAGCACGCGGTCGCCGAACAGGCGAATCTGCTCGTGGCGATTCTCGCCCCACAGCTCGAGCATCACGTGCGTGCAACCCGCGTCGCGGTATTCCTCGATCGCCGCGATGCAGTCGTCCGGCGTGCCTGCTATCGGCTTGCAGCGGTCGAGGATCGAGTCGGTCACCTGCTCCTTCGCGGCGAGCCGCCCGCCGCGCTCCATCGCCTCCGCGACCGGGCGGATCTCCTCCACGTCGATGCCGGCCAAGTCGAGAAGCGTGTCCGCGGCGCCCTTGATGTTCTGCACCTTGTTCGCGAGGTACATCCCAGCGATCTCGCGCGCGCCGTCGCGACCTGCGGCCCTGTCGGACTCGTGGATCGACGCAACGACGGTGCAGCCGATGTCGATGTCGGCTTTCACGTTCTCGCAGGTGTAGCGCACGAATGCTGGTGTCGTGATCGATGGGGTCAGGCAACCGTCCCCGATCTCGCCCGCGAGCGCCTGCATCTTCGGCGCGGTCGCGG
>JALYKU010000209.1 GCA_030774595.1 Chloroflexota bacterium
CGGGCGTGCCCAGGGCGAGTGCATAGCATGTCGGCTGTGCAGGCAGTCATTCTCTGCGGAGGGCTTGGGGCTCGTCTCACCGAGGAGACCGAGATCCGGCCGAAGCCGATGGTCGAGATCGGGGGCAAGCCCATCCTCTGGCACATCATGAAGCTGTACTCGCACTTCGGGATCCTCGACTTCATCCTCTGCCTGGGCTACAAGGGCGACATCATCCGGGACTACTTTCTCAACTACGGCACCATGAACAGCGACGTCCTCGTCCACGTCGGCGCCCGTCGAGTCGAGCACCTTGAGCCCTTCCACGACGAGGCCAGGTGGCGCGTCCTCCTCGCGGAGACGGGTGCTTTGACTCCTACCGGTGGGCGACTCCATAGGATCGGCCGCTACGTCAAAGGCGACGAATTCATGGCGACATACGGTGACGGCGTCGCCGACGTCGACCTCGAGCGCCTGCTCTCCTTCCACCGATCCCAGGGGAAGCTTGCGACGGTCACCGGGGTGCGGCCGGCGACGCGTTTCGGTGAGCTCCGCGTCCACGGCGACCTCGTGGATGAGTTCCGCGAGAAGCCGCAGCTCGATGAAGGGTGGATCAACGGCGGATTCTTCGTATTCCGTCGTGACGCGCTTCGGTACCTGCAGGCCGACTCGACCCTTGAGGGCCAACCGCTGGAGCAGCTGGCCCGAGACGGCCAGCTCGCTGTCTTCCGCCACGACGGCTACTGGCGGCCGATGGACACGATGCGCGAGCGCCGCGCGCTCGAGCAGGAGTGGGCGAGCGGCACTCCTGCCTGGAAGCTGTGGTGAGTTAGAGGAGGGTCAGTTCCGCGAGCGCCTCCTGGTCGACCAGGTCGTGTCCGAGTGCTCCCCGCAGCTTGTCGACGTTGAGCCCGCAGCGCAGCGGCCGCGGAGCGTTCAAGCCGGTCCGCGACGACACTGCGTGATTCCTGGGGGGGCGACCGGGCGGCGATCGCCGGCGCGAGCGGATCACGCCGATAGCGGCGAGGCTCCCGTGATCGTCGCGCGCGAGACCTTCATCGGCGGCACGAGGCAAACGATCGAGCCCATCCCGTTCGAGCTCCACCAGTCGCGCGCGAGGCGCTGCGGGCCGAGCAGCTCGATCCCCGCGAAGAGGTCGAGAGCGCTCATCGTGTAGCGGAGGTTCGGCAGCGCGGCGACGACCCGGCCGTCCTCGATGAGGAACGTGCCGTCGCGCGTGGTGCCGGTCATCGCCGCGCTCTTCGGATCGGGCGTGTTCGTGTAATGGAACCGGGTGATGAGGATGCCGCGGGTGACGGAGCCGATCAGCTCGTCGCGAGTCGCGCTGCCCCCTTCCATCACGAGGTTCCCGGCGTGGCCACCCGGCGGGTAGCGGCGCGGGTCCGCCGCATGGCCGGTCGACGAGGTGCCCGCGCGCGCGGC
The DNA here is from genome assembly GCA_030774595.1 of Chloroflexota bacterium. Next base: position 1,423 of record JALYKU010000209.1, read on the forward strand.
CGAGTAGCGGTCGTGGACGGGGCCAACGGCGCGTCCGCGCTCGACCGCGGTCACGCGGCGCTTCGGCGTGCCCTCTACGTCGAATGGGATGCCGGCCATGCGGGGGTCCCGCGCGTCGTCGTGCAGCGTGAAGCGCTCTCCCGTCACGGCCTCGCCGGTCCTCCCCGAGAGGAACGAGCGGTCCTCCAGCACCAGCTCGCCCGAGAGGCCGGTGATCGACACGATCCGCAGGATCTCAGCTACGGCGAGCTCCTCGAACACGGCCTCGTAGTCGCCCGGCCCGAGCGAGCTTCGATCGCGGTCGCGCGCGCACTTGTCGCTCGCGCGCGCCGCCACGTCGGCCGCGTCGAGCGCGTCGAGCCGCCAGCCGAGGTTCTCGGCGTATCCGGAGCCGACGTCGCTCTGGACCAGCGCGCGAAGGTGGGCGACCGTGCACGGCGCGTGAAGCGCGACGCCGTGGGTATTCGCAACTGCGTCCTCCGTCACATCGATCGCGCAGGTCCCCGCGGCCCGGAAGCCGCGCCGGGACGCGGCGTCGCAGACGGCGCTCACGAGCGCCGCCTGCTCCATCGGACCCGCCGAGGCGGTCGCCGCGTCGTACGCGTGCGCCGGCGGACAGGGAGCGGGCTCTGACAGCCCCGGCCAGCGCTCGTTCGGCCTCTGCTCGCGGGCGAGCGCTGCCGCGTCGCCCAACAGGCGGCGCAGGGCCCCCTCCTCGAGGCTGTTGCCGCTGGCGATCCCGACGGCGCGTCCGACGGCGGTGCGCGCCTGGACGTGGATCTCGTCCGAGACGGCGTTCTGGTGGATCGAAGAATGCGAATAGCGGGTCACCGCCGCGCGCCGTCGGTGGACCCACAGCTCGGCCTCGTCGGCCGGCGCGTCGCGCAACGCACGCGTGAGCGCCTCGAGCAGGCCGTCGCTGCCGAGCAGCGGCGCCGCGGCGCCGGCGACCTCCGTCATTCACGCACCTCGATGGGCACGTCGCGGAAGCGGGCGTGGGCCGCACCGTGTCCCACGCGCATGAGCTGCAGGGGCTCGCCCTTGGCGCATGAGAGGAATCCCTGCAGCTGCCAATCGTCCGCGACCAGGTCACAACGTCCCCAGAAGTCCGGGGTCAGCGACTGGAAGCCGACGCCGCGCACGTACGGCCCGACCTCGCCGTTCCGGATGACGCGCGCAACCTGCGCGGTGAAGTGGAAGTTCTGCCGCTTGTCGTCGAGCGAATACGACGCCGGCGCCTCGAGCAGTAGGCCCTCGTCCACGCCCGACATCAGCTCTCCGTACGTCGCGTCGCCGGGCTCGAGGCTGACGTTGACCATCCGCACGATCGGGAAGTGCTGCCAGCCTTCGGCGCGCGCGGATCCTCCGCTGGCAGGCAGCCCGAGCGCACCCGCCGTCTCGCGCGATGTGAGGTAGCCCGTGAAGATCCCGCGCTCGATGAGCGCGGTGCGGCCGGCGGGCACGCCGTCGTCGTCCCATCCGAAGGTGCCCATGCCGCCGGGCAGCGTCGCGTCGGCGGTCATCGAGACGTGCGCTGAGCCGTAACGCGTCGTGCCTCGTCCCTCCGGCCAGAGGAACGTCGTACCCGCGAACGCGACCTCATGCTCGAGGACCCTGTCGGATTCGGTCGGGTGTCCGCACGATTCGTGAACGAGGAGCGCGAGGAATGACTGGTCCAACACCAATGTCGTGGGCGTCGGCGCCGCGAGCGGCGCGGCGAGCGTCGCCTCCGCGTCGTCGCGATAGCGGCCTGCGCGCGTTACGGGATCGAGGCGCTCGATGAATTCCCACCCCGCCTGATTGGCGACGCGCATGTCCTGGCGCGTCGCCGGTTTGGCGCCGGCCTTCACGGCGGTGACGCCGAGCGAAAGCCCGCACTCCACGATCTCCTGGCTCACGTCGGTCCCCTCGCTCGTGACCAGACGCTTGCGCGTCCGATACGCCGCGACGGTCGCATGACGCGAACGACTGTGCGGACCTCGCAGGCGATCGTCGGCCGCGCGGAGCAGCTCCACCCGCTGCCGCACGGGTACGGTGAACGGGTCGACGCGCAATGCGGTGCGGTATTCTCCGCGCTGCGGCGCCTGCGGCGCGAGCGTCACCGTCCGCCGCTGCACGGTCGCAGCTGCCTCGGCCCTCGCGAACGCCTCGTCCACGAGGGCGCCTGAGACAAGAGAGTTCTGGCGATATGACGCCGCGAAGCCCCACGATCCGCGGTGCAGGACGCGCACGCCGACCCCGCGATCGCTGGACCGCTGCACCGACTCGATCTCACCATCGCGGAGGTTGACCGATTCCTGTTCGCGCTCCACCCAGCGCGCATCGGCGTACGTGGCTCCGCGGTCCCGGGCCGATGCCGCGATCTCCGCCAGATCGCCCACGGCGACAGGGTATGCTGCCCTCAAATAGCGCGTGTGACGGCCGAAGCGTTCGCGACGACGCGCTCACGTACTGACCGTCCCAAGGGACGGCGCGGGCGAGGAGAGCTGTAGCGCGAGACCTCGGAAGACGGGGTCTTCGAACGAGTCGGCGGGCAGGCGCGCTCCATAGTGATCGGAGAAACGCTTGTCCGACGTCGCCCTCCTCATCGACTGGGAGAACGTCTACTACACCCTGCGCCAGCACACCACCGGACCCCTTCCCTCATCGCTCGCGATCCTTCAGGCGATCCTGCAGAAATCCGCCGAGTTCGGCCCGGTACGCGTGAAGCTCGCGATCTTCGGCCAGGAAGTGGCCTCGCAGGACGAGACGCTGCTGATGGCGCTCGAATTCACCGGCATCGAGCCGATCGCCGTTGCGCAGCGCATGAGCGGTCGCATCCTGAAGGGCCGCTCCGACGCGGTGCTCATCACGCGCGCGCTGAAGCTGCTCTACAAGGAGCGCCCGGACCTCGAGACGTGGTTCATCGTCTCCGGCGACCGCGACCTCAACGCCTTGTGCAAGGCGCTCAAGGACGAGGACAAGCGCGTGTACCTCGTCGCGGGCGATAAGTCGCTCGCGAACGAGCTGCGCGATTCGCCGTACCTGCGCGACGATGTGTTCCTCCTCGAGGACCTGATCCCGCAGGCCCGGTGGACGCGCACCGGCATGCTCCGAACCGACGACACGCAAGCCGACAAGGTCGATAGGCCCGAGCG
>JALYKU010000210.1 GCA_030774595.1 Chloroflexota bacterium
CCCGAGAGGACGTCGAGGGCGGCCGCCTGTTTCGCGGCGACCACGGTCTGCCGCTGCGGAAGGATCAGAACGCACGTCCCGAGCTCGAGGTGGCTCGTGCAGGCGGCGAGGTATCCGAGCAGCACGAACACCTCGTGAAAGGATGAGCGCACGGTGTACGGACCGCGCCAATCCGGACGACCCGATGTGTCCGCGCCGAGCACGTGGTCGTACGCGACGAGGTGGGTGTAGCCGAGCGCCTCCACCGCGCGCCCGTACTCCGCGATCCGCGCCGGATCGTTGCCGATCTCGAGCTGCGGAAAAACGGCCCCGACCCGCACGCCGCGAGTATGGTCCAGGTGTGGAGGCCGTTCTCCGCCGACACCACGGTGACGCGCCGGATCCGGCGGCCCTCGAACGCTTGCTCAACGCGGAGGCGCGCGACGTGTACGGGTGGTCGAGCGCGCCGCGCGATCAGTTCGCGGAGCACGAGCACCCCTACACGAAGATCCTGTACTGCGTCCGCGGTTCGATCGACTTCACGCTGTCGGATGGGAGGCTGCTCGCGCTCGGTGCCGGTGACGGCCTGACGCTCCCCGTCGGGACGCGCCACCGCGCGCGGTCGGGCCCAGAGGGCTGCGCGTGCATCGAGGGCAAGGTCTAGTCCTGTTAGGGGACGGCGTGGCGGTCTCCGGGTCGAAGTCGTCGCAGCCGCGCCACAGGCCCCGCAGGATCGCGAGCGCAGCGGCGCGACCATAGACTGCGGTCCTTGCGACCGCTGGCGCCGCGCATGTCGCGCCTTGGGACCGAGACCGCGTTCGAGGTCCTCGCCCGGGCGCGCGCCCTCGAGGCTCAGGGGCGCGAGATCGTCCACCTCGAGATCGGCGAGCCCGACTTCGACACGCCGCCATCAGTCGTGGCGGAGGGCATCGACTCTCTGCGGCGCGGCGAGACGCATTACACGGCATCGACCGGCATCGCCGAGCTGCGCGAGGCCATCGCCGCCCACCAGCGGCGGACGCACGGCGTGCCGGTCGAACCCGCGCAGGTCGTGGTCACGCCGGGCGCGAAGCCGATCATGTTCTACACACTCCTGGCGCTGCTGGACGAAGGCGATGAGGCGATCTACCCCGACCCCGGGTTCCCGATCTACTCCTCGATGATCGATTTCGCCGGCGCGCGCGGTGTGCCCCTGCCGCTGCGCGAGGCTGGGGACTTCGCCCCGGACCTGGACCAGTTGCGGTCGCTCATCACCGAGCGGACGAGGCTCCTCGTCCTGAACAGCCCGAACAATCCCACAGGGGCGGTCCTATCGGCCGCCGCGGTGGAGGAGATCGCGAAGATCGCGCGGGCGCGCGACCTGTGGGTGCTTTCCGACGAGATCTACTCCGAGCTCCTCTACGAGGGTACGCACCGGTCCCCCATCGCGTTCGACGGGATGGCAGAGCGAACGATCATCTTGGACGGGTTCAGCAAGACGTTCGCGATGACGGGGTGGCGGCTCGGCTACGGCGTCTTTCCGCCCACGCTCGTGGAGCCGATCGCGAAGCTGGTGACGAACTCCGTCTCGTGCACCGCCACGTTCGTCCAGCGAGCGGGGGCGCGCGCTTTGACGGATCGGCCGCCGGAGGTGGCGAAGATGGTCACGGCGTTCCGCGAGCGGCGCGATGCGATCGTGCGCGGGCTGAACCGCATCGAGGGCATCACCTGCCGCGAGCCGCACGGCGCCTTCTACGTCTTCCCGAACATCACCGGCCTTGGCCTTGGAGACTCGGCGGTGATCGCCGATCGGATCCTGACGGAGGCCGGTGTCGCGGTCCTCGCGGGCACCTGCTTCGGGCCGGGCGGCGAGGGGTACCTGCGGCTGTCGTATGCCAACTCGCTCGACAACATCGGCCGCGCCCTGACCTGCCTCGGAGACTGGGCCCGAAAGGCTCGGCGGCACTAAAGGTCGCGGCGCGGACCGACGGCCCGTGTCGCTGACAGCGCTCCGTGTGTTCGTCTGTTCAGTAGACCGTTAGATGACCGTACATATGCCGTTACCCAATTGTTGTCTTGTCGACGGGCATGCGGACGAGATTGTGCTTGGTTGCTCTCCAAGCAAACGAGGAGGGCAACAGCCCAATGAACCAGAACAAGACGAGATGGATCGCGGCCACCGGATTCGCAACGATGGCACTTCTCTTTTCCGCGGCCTCAGCGAGCACCGCGCTGGCCGGCAACAACGGTGACGTGGCGATCCACGAATCCACCACCCCCGTCGCCGACCAGCACGACGAGCCCAAGGTCTGCACCTTCTACCTCGACGGCTTCAACTTCGACAACGCGCGGACCGGCGCCTTCTCGATCGTCGGCCAGGGTGGCGGCCCCAACGCGGGGACCGGCACATGGTCGGGCACCTGGGGCCCGGCGGACTCCGCCGGCGCCTGGCACACCGCCAACCACACCCTTTCTGATGGCGATTACAAGCTGACCTGGGAAACCGGCCAGGGCGCCGAAAAGCACAAGGTCTTCAAGGTCGACTGCGCACCGGCCGGCACGGCGTCGTCGGGCGGCACAACCGGCGCCGCGGCCTCCACGACCGGCGGCGGCATCACGGCCACCACGAGCTCGACCGGCAGCTCCACGGGCACCACGACGGGCGCCTCGGCGACGACCACCGGCGGCACCGGCTCGGCCACGGGCAGCGGCGCGACCTCGACGAACTCGACGACCTCGACTGCCACGACCTCCGCCACGACGAGCTCCTCGACCGGCGGCACCACCGCCTCGGCGGTCGCGGCCACTTCCACGACGGGCGGAGCAACCAGCTCGACCACCGGCTCCGCATCGACTTCGCCCGGCAGCTCCCCGACGGGCACCAGCACCACCCCGACAACGGGCACGACTGGCCTCAACACCGCCGTCGCGACCGTTCCGACCGCGATCCTCGGCCAGCAGTGGCAGCCGACGCCGACCACGACGCAGCCCGTCGCGGTCCAGGCACCGGACGCGACGCAGCCGGCAGCCACTCAGGTAGCGACGCAGCAGGTTCCAGTACAGCTCGCCGCGGCGCTCCCCAGCACCTCCACCGACGCACCGCACCAGCAGCCGCTCGCACCGATCTTCGCGGGGCTGCTCGCCCTCTTCATGGGTGCGGCAACCCTGCGGGTCGCTCGCGACCGCTAGCACTCCTCGCGTTGACCTCGTCTCGCGCATCGTGCGGAAGGCGACCAGCCTTCCGCACGGTGTTTTGTCCATCGAGGAAGATACTGAGCTCGTGGGTGCGCCGTCTGCGCGATTTCTGGCTCGGTGAGATCGGACACGCTGAGACAATCCGCGGGTGAGTGACCGTACGTTCCAGGAGCGGCGCCTCGTCACGGTGCTCTTCGCCGACTTCGTCGGCTTCACCGCCCTCGCCGAAGAGCTCGACCCCGAGGACCTGCAGGAGCTCGTGTCCGGGATCTTCGAGAGCCTCGCCGAGGAGGCGGTGCGCTGGGACGGGACCATAGAGAAGTTCATCGGCGACGCGATCTTCGTCATCTTCGGCGCTCCGATCGCCCACGAGGACGACCCTCAGCGCGCGCTCCGGACCGCGCTCGCGATGCAGCGGAGCTTTTCCGAGCATGCCGCCAGGGCCAGGAAGGAGCGCGACATCGAGCTCGGCCTCCGCATCGCCGTCCACACCGGGATGGTCGTGGCGGGGAAAGTGCGGAGCACGCTTGAGTACGGCGTCATGGGGGACACGGTCAACATCGCGTCGCGCCTCCAGACGGCTGCTGCTCCCGGCGAGATCTTCGTCACGCAGGCGACCTTCCGGCTGACCAACCGAGAGTTCACCTTCCGTGAGGTCGGGCCCGTGGAGATGCGCGGCAAGGAGCGGTCCATCCTGGCCTACGCACTCACCGGCGAGCGAACGGAGGAGCCGAACTTGCTCGACGTGGCGGCGCCGCTCATGGGGCGTTGGATGGAGCTGTCCCGGCTCGACCTCGCGTTCCAGTCGGCGCGGCTCGGCCGGACGGAGGTCGTGATGATCACGGGTGAGCCCGGCATCGGCAAGAGCCGCCTCGCCGCCGAGTTCATCGGCCTCGCGTCGGCGACCGAGGACGATGCGCGCGCGGACGATGCGCCTCGCGTCCTGAACTGGACCTTCTCGCGCGTGAACCAGCGATCGTATGCCGGCTTCGTCGAGCCGTTGCTGGTCGCGCTGGAGATCGACCCGAGCGCAGCCGACGCGGACGAGCGCCTGCAGGCCCGGCTCGGGGACCTCGGCTTCGCCGACGCCCCGACCCCGCTACCGATCCTCCGGCAGTTCTTCCATCTGCCGAGCGCGTCCGATGACGGGACGTCCGAGTCCGACGAGTGGAAGCGGACGATGTACATCGTCGTGCACGACCTCCTGTCGGCCCTGGCGCGAGCCCGTCCTCTGCTCTACGTCCTCGAGGACCTCCACTACGCGGACGCGGCGTCGCTCGATCTCCTGTGGTTCCTGGCATCGCGCGGCTCGCGCGTGTCACTGCTCTTCCTGCTGGCACAGCGCATCGGTCCGGGCGCACCGGAACCAAGGCCGACGCGCACGAACTTCACCCAGCTCGTCCTGGAGCCGCTGTCGGACGAGGAAGCGGGACGCATCGTCGACTCGACGCTGGAGTGGGCGCCGGCGGAGCTGCGGGAAAAGATCGTCAGGCGCGCCGGCGGCAACCCCTTCTTCATCGAGGAGTCGATGCGATCGCTCGTCGAATCGGGCGCGGTCGCCCGCGACGACGAGGGGAACTGGAGCGTACGCGAGCGCCGGACCGCGCTCGACGTGCCCGCGACGCTCCACGCCGTCGTCGCTTCCCGGATCGACAGGCTCCCGCCTGCCGCGAGGGAGTGCATACAGCTCGCGTCCGTGATCGGACAGCGCTTCGGTGAGCGGGTGCTGCGCGAGGCCGGCGGCGATCGCGTCGCGAACGCGGTGGACCAGCTGATCGCCGCGGACCTCGTGCTGGAAGCGGCACCCGGCGAAAGGCGCGAGGGGCGTTACCGCTTCAAGCACGCGGTGACACAGGAGGTCGCGTACAACACACTGCTCGTCCGCCGCCGGGCCGAGCTTCACCGCAGGGTCGCCGCGGCGTTCGAGAAGGTCCACGGCGAGCAGGTCCGCGACTTCTACCCGGCCCTCGCGCACCACTACCTCCTCGGCGAGGTCCCCGAGAAGGCCGCTGACTACTCGTGGCGCGCGGCGCAGCGGGCCGTGAGCATCCATGCCCACGTCGAGGCGCTGCGCTTCGCCGAACAGGCGCTCGAGCTTCGCGAGAAGATCGGCGACGTCGACCGCGCGATCGAGGCGCTGTACCTGATCGGACGCGTCCGCCGGTACCGCGGGGAATCCGACGCCGCGCTCGCCGCGTACGAGCGCGCCCTCGGACTTCTCGAAGTGCGCGACCCACGATCGCCGGAGGTGGCGAACCTCTACGCGCACATGGCCGAGCTGTGCACGCGGTGGGACGCGAAGCACGCCGACCTGGACGGGCTCATCGAGCGCGGGCTGCGTTTGGTGGGCGAGGATCGGTCGCGCGAGCGGGTCCTCCTCCTGGCGGCGAAGGCGTTCGCACCGCGCCGCTCATCGCGCGCCACGGATGCCGACTGGGCCGCGTCGCTCGAGACCGCGCAGGAGGCGCTGGCCATCGCCGAGGAGCTGCGGCTCCTTCGCGAGGTCTCGCTCTGCCTCGACGCCGTCGGTTACGCATACCGCGAGCTGGGACGCTTCCGCGACGCGTATGCCTGCAACCAGCGCCGCCTACCGATCGCGGAGTCACTTCAGGACAGCGACGAGCTCATCGATACCCACAACATGATCTCCGCGTCGGCCGTCGTGCTGGGGGAGCTGGGGGATGCGATCGAGCACGCGAACGCCGCTCGCGACCTCGCGCGCGAGACGGAGAAGCCGCGGCTCGGGCTGTATGCCGTGCAGTGCGCCGCCAACGCGCACCTGGTGGCGGGGGAATTCGAGGCGGCGGTCGCCGCGACGAGGGACCTCGAGACGTTCCAGACGGCCCGTTCTGACCACGATTGGAAGGTGACGCTCGGGATCGGTATGGCCGCGGCGGCCGCCGTGACGTCGACGCAGGAGCAGGTCTTCCGCGACCGCCTGGCGGAGAGCGAGGCCGGGCCGAGGGAGATCGCACGCGCCGAGTTCCTCGCGGCGTACTACGGGTCACGCGAGAGCGAGAGCGCGTATCACGCGACCCGAAGCGCGGGCTGGCCGCGCGGCATCGCGGACCGTACCGTCTGGGGACCGGTGCAGGTCGTGGCCGCGGCGCGGTGGGGCATCGCGGATCCGGTCAACGAGGAACGGGCGACCGCGCTCGTCGAGCGGACGGGGCACGCGCGCGGACGCGCCCTGCTCGTCCACGCACAGGGGCTCATCGCGGCCCTGGCCGGGGAACACGCCAGGGCGGAGAGGCTCCTCTTCGACGCGCTCCGGGCGTACGCGACGCTGCGACTCGACTACGAGCGGGCGCTCGTCCTGCTCGACCACTCGCGCGTCCTCTCGGCGCTGGGTCGGGAGTCCGAGGCAGGCGGCGAGCTCGACGAGGTACGAAGGATCGGCGAACGCCTCGACGCGAAGGCGCTCCTGTCCTCCGCGGCCGCGATGGTGCCCGCCTAGCACTCCCCTCGCGGTCACTTCATGCGGGCGAGCGCGGAGCGCGCGGCCCAGTAGCCGCACATGCCGTGCACGCCCCCGCCGGGCGGCGTCGCGGACGAGCACATGAAAAGACCGGGCGCGCCCGTCGAGTACGGGTTCATCCGAAGCATCGGGCGGGCGACGAGCTGAAGATCCGCGTGAGAGCCTCCCGAGATGTCGCCGCCGATGTTGTTCTCGTTGTGCCGCTCGACGTCGGCGGGGAACATGACGTGCCGCGCGAGGATGCGGTCGCGGAAGCCGGGGGCGAAGCGCTCGAGCTGCGCTTCGATGCGCGACGTCATGTCCACCGTGGCGCCGCTCGGGACGTGGCAGTACGCCCACACCGTGTGCTTTCCGGCCGGCGCGCGCGTCGGATCGAACAGGCTCTGCTGAGCCACGAGGACGAACGGCTGGTCCGCGCATCGCCCGGCCGCGACCGCGGCCTCGCTCGCGGCCACCTCCTCGAATCGGCCGCCGAGGTGCACCGTGCCGGCGCGCTCGCATTCGGGGGCGCGCCATGGGATGGGCCCGTCGAGCGCGTAGTCGAGCTTGAAGACGCCTGGTCCGTAGCGGTAGCCGCGCAGCCGCCGCCGGTAGAGCCACGGTAGCCGCGCTCCCGCGATGCGCCCGAGCTGCCGCGGGGTCACGTCCAGGATGGAGACGGCGGGCGATCCGAGCTCGTCGATCGAGCGGATGCGATCGCCGGTCGAGATCTCACCGCCCAGATCTCGGAGGCACGCCGCCAAGGCGTCGGCGATGCGCTGAGAGCCGCCGCGGGGCAGCGGCCATCCGATCGCATGGGCCGACACACCGAGCAGTAGCGCGAACGACGCGCTGAAGAGGCTGCCCAGCGGAAGGAACGAGTGCGCCGCGAGGCCGGCGAAGATCGCGCGGGCGCGAACTCCCTCGAAGGCGCGCGTCGCGATCGAGCGCCCGGAGCGGATCCCCAGGAGCCCGAAGCGCGTCAATGCGATGGGGTTGCGGGGAATGCGGATCGCCGGGCCCAGGATGTGGGCAGCGAGCTTGTCCCAGTCGTCGACGAGCGGCTTCATCAGGCCTCGGTAGGCATCCGCGTCCGGTCCGAGGCCCTCCGCGGTCGCGTCGACGGAGCGTTCGAGCATCACCGCTGTGCCGTCGTCCAGAGGGTGCGCGAGCGGGGCTTCCGGGTGGATCCACTCGAGCCCGTGGGCCTCGAGTCCGAGCTCGCGGAAGAACGGCGAGCCCGCGCCCAGCGGGTGGATCGCCGAGCAGACGTCGTGGACGAACCCGCGAAGCGTCAGCTCGGCGGAGCGGCAGCCTCCGCCGATGGTGTCCTCGGCCTCGCGCACGCGGACCGAGTGCCCCGCGCGGGCCAGGACGATCGCGGCGGCGAGGCCATTCGGCCCGGACCCGACGACGACCGCGTCAGCCACGTGAAAGGGAGCGTAGCCGACGGGCCGCCCGGCTGGGATGGATCAGCGAGCGCGGCTCTGGATCATTCTGAACGGCGCTGACATGGCGGATTGCTGGCGCATCTCGGCTGCCGCGCATCTCATCGGGGCGGAGAGCCCTGCGGAGTTTGTCGCTCAGTTGCTGCGGCGAGTGGCTCCGTCGCTGCGCCTCGATCGATGCGTGTTAGGCGAGTCGGAGCAGGGACGAGCGCACCGAGCGCGGCTGCGCCGCGCTCGGTGCATGCGCGCCTCGTCGGCGCGCAGACGATCCGTGTCGGCTGAAGTCCCAGCAGGGACGACCCGATCGCGGCTTTGCCGCGTCATCGGAGGAAGTCGTCGAACCATTCGAGGGCGCGGGTGGCGGCGTCGACGCGGGTCTCCGGCCGGCGGAAGTTATGCCCCTCGCCCTCGTACACGTGATAGCTGAAGGTCTTGTCCGCGGCGCGCAGCGCTGAGACGAGCTGCTCCGCCTCGCTCGCCGGCACGCGCGGGTCATTGGCTCCCTGCAGGATCAGCAGCGGGGCCGTGATGCTCCCGACGTGCGTGAGCGGCGACGTGTCACGGAGCCGCGCCGCGTCGGCCTCGCGATCGCCGAGCTCCCGGAGCAGGTATTCCCGCAGGTCGCCGCGGGATCTCTGCGCCATCGTGGCCCAGGAGACGATGCCATTCACGGAGACGCCGGCGGCGAACCGATCAGGGACGTTACCGAGCGCGAGGACCGTCATGAAGCCCCCGTAGCTGCCGCCGTACACGCCGATCCGCCGCTGGTCCGCGATGCCCTGGTCGACGAGCCAGTTCGCTCCGCGCACCACGTCCTCGAGATCCTTCCCGCCCCAGTCCCGGCGGTTCGCCTCCTCGAACGCGCGGCCGTACCCGGTCGAACCGCGGATGTTTGGAGCGAGGACCGCGTAACCGTTGTTCGCGAGGATCTGCGGCACCGGATCCCACCAGCGGAAGTGCTGCGCCGCGGGACCGCCGTGGATATAGACGACGGCTGGCAGGCGTTCCTCTCCCCGGGTGGCTTCGGCGTATGGCAGGAAGAGCAGGGCGGCGATGGGGTCGTTGCCGGCGCCCGGATACCGCACCCGGACGGGGTCCACGAACACATCGGGGTCGATGCCCGCGGGAATAGAGCGGGTCACGGCCCGGGCCTCGAGGTCATTCTCCCCACGCATCCAGACGTCCCACGGCCGCCGCGGGTCCGTGAAGAGGAAGGTCCGCGTTTCGCTGTCGGGCCCGACGCGTGGAGAGCGGTGCACGCCCGTACGGTCCTCGGCCGGATCGTCGACGTGCGACACGACGAACATCCGCCGGATGCTCTGTCGCTCCTCGTCGTTCCGCAGGTAGAGGACGGCGCGCCCGTCAGGACGCCAGAGCGGTTCGGTGTCCACGAACGGTGTATCGAACGGGCGCTCGATGCCGCGCACGGCGTCGTCTTGGATTTCGGCGAAGGCGATCTGCGCGCGCCCGGCCGTGGTGGTCGTGAACGCGACGCGGCGCCCATCCGGGGACCACGCGCCGTCGCGAGATTCGCCAGGGACCCCGCCGCGCGTGTCGAGGCGCACGGCGACGCCCCCGGTGGCCGGGACGAGGAACAGGTCCGCGTTCGTCCTCGCCGGGTCACGGCGCGAAGTGAACAGGATCCGGCTGCCGTCCGGCGACCAGCGGGGACGCGCGTCCTCGTACGCTCCGTCGGTGAGCGCCGTGCGCACGCCCGTGGCGACGTGGAGCAGGTCCAGCCCGAAGCCCTTGCCACCTGCGTTCGTGACGCACGCGATCGCGCGTCCGTCGGGCGACCACGCGATGTCGCGATGTAGCGTCCTCGTGCGGCTCGCGAGGACGCGCTCGCTCGCGCCGTCGCGATCGACGAGCACGACGTCGAAGTTCTCGTCGCCGCCGTGATCGCGGAGGAACGCGACCAGCGAGGAGTCGGGCGACCAGCACGGCGACACCGATCGTTCCTTGGCGTCCGTCAGCTGGAAGATGCGATCGCCGGTGAGGGGCGCCGAGTAGATCTCGAATGCGCCGCCGCGGTCCCAGGCGAACGCGACCTCGGCGCCATCCGCTGACAGGTCGATGCCGCCCCAGTAGTGATCGACGACCGGCGCGCCCACGACGGCGGCGACGTCGAGCCT
>JALYKU010000211.1 GCA_030774595.1 Chloroflexota bacterium
GCCCTTGATGATCACGTTGTAGAGCGAACCCGGCTTCGCCTTGACCGCGCTGGTCAGGCTCGTGGTCATGAACGCCGTGTAGGGGGGCGTGGCCGCGCTCGCCGCGGTCACTGTCGTCGCCGCCGTCGTGCCCACAAGGGCCAGCGGCAGCAAGAGGGTCGCGAACATGGTCACGAGGTTGCTCCGGCCCTTGGCCCAGAGGACGTTACTTCGCCGTCCGGCTCCGCCGGTCGTGCCCCAGAGAGCGCTCGACTTGACGTCGGCGGGAACTCCATCGTTGAGATGCCGCATTTCTCAGTTCCTCCATCCTCCCCACGCATTGTGCGCGGGGGCCGCAGTGAATGGCCTCACCGTAATCAGACCTGCGTCAGCGACATCCCCCTGGCGGGGGATTCGCTCACCGATCGCTCTCGACGAACGGACCGCCGGCGCTCGAGGCGCCGCCGGCGTCTACCGTGCGATCAGGTGCACTCCGATGTTGAGCGCCTCAAACAGTGCAAAGAACCACAGGAGGCGAACGTTGCGCGAGAGACTGAAGAAGCCGTGAATCGCGCGCTGTCCCATGCGCACAACGTAGCGCTTTACAGGGGATTCGGCGCGGTCGCCGGCGCCGGTCCTTGTCAGTTCGATCCGGCAGGTGTACCGTCGCGGTATGAGCAGCCTTATCGAGAAGATCCGCGGTTGGCTGAAGGGCAACAAGAAGTGAAGTCCTGATTCGCGAGCTGTGCCTTCGTCGGCGGAGCCACCGCCGACGAAGGCAAGGCCCGAACGAATTCGCTCTTTCGAATCAGGGTTCGCGAGTTCGACCCGCGGCGAGGCAGAACACCTCGGCGACTATGCGTCGGCGGGCAACGGCCTGAGCGGCTTGTCGTCGTACATCGCCTGGTCGGCGCGCCGCACGATTTCCTGCACGGTTTGATCGGCCTCGTCGCGAACGGCGACGCCGATCGAGGTGCGCACGGCGAGCTCGTCGCCGTTTCGCAACGGGAGACGAATCTCGGCGATGCGGCTGAGGAGCCGCTCCTTCATCGCTGCGGCCTGCTCCAGTGACGTCTCGGGCAGGACGACGACGAACTCGTCGCCTCCGAAGCGCGCACACGCGTCGTATTCCCTCGCCTCCTCGGTCAAGATCGCTGCCACGGCCTTCAGCGCGACATCGCCGGTGAGGTGGCCGTGGCGATTGTTGATCCCGCGCAGATCGTCGACGTCGACGAGGAGCACCGACAGCGGGCGATCGAACCGGATCGCGCGCGTGAGCTCGCGCCGTGCCTCATGCTCGAGCCCTCTCGGATTGAGCAGCTCCGTCTTCGCGTCGCGGAACGCCTGTTCGCGGAGGCTCGGGATCGCAAGCGCGCGATGGATAAGGATAAGCGGGATCGCGGCGATCGGGGCAGCCCACGGATCGTCGAGCGCGAGGAGCGCGATCACGATACCGCTGGCCGCGAGGACGATTCCGGTGACGCCTCCCTCGAAGCTGAAGAGCTCCGTCTCCCTGAGCGACCGGCCGCGCGCGAACCGGAGCATCACCGCAAGCAACGCATGGTTGACGAGGACGAACGCACCGGCGCCGGCAGCGAGGGCCAGCGTGTGTCGCAGCCCATGCCCGGTCGTTCCAACAGCGTGGTAGACGCTCCAGCCGGCGACCGCGCTCGAGACGTAGTTCGCGATGTTGAAGGTCTGGATGTACCAGGGGTAGCGCTGCCGCAGCCAGTCCGGGATGTGCTGCACCACGCAGAGGATCAACAGGGCGGCCGGTGCGAGCAGGATCGTTCCCGCGACGGTGAACGCGAGGCCGGTGTGGAAGACCTGGTTTCCCGGCATCTGCGTCGCGAGGGCCTGCGCCGCAACCGCGCCGATCAGGAGCAGCACGAACGTGCGCCAGTCGGTGTGCCCGCCCGCGGCGAGCATCGTTGCGAGACCGCAGACGACGGCGAGCGCGGAGACCGCGCCGAGCCACCACGCCGCAGGTTGGGGCAGGCCGGTCGGTACGATCTTCGCCGGGGCGCGCACTGTAGTCGCCACCGTGGTCACCGCGCCACCGCCGCGCCGGCCGTCGCGAAGGATGCCTCGCCGGCCGTCGCCAAGGATGCCTCGCCGGCCGTCGCGAAGGACGCCTCGCCGGCCGTCACGAAGGACGCCTCGCCGGCCGTCACGAAGGACGCGTCGCCGTCCCTGACGACGCGCTCGAACGCGTCGACGCAGCTCGGGCA
>JALYKU010000212.1 GCA_030774595.1 Chloroflexota bacterium
ATGGCCACCTCGAGCAGTATGATCAGCGGTGCCAACATTCGGTCGTCGAGCGGAATGCCCGGATCGGCGATCAACCGCGACGCGAGCACGAGTCCCAGATAACAGATCGCCAGCAAGGCTGACGCCAGCGCCGGTTCCCGCCGCTCGCCGCGCTGCCGCGAGCTCACCATCGCGACGCCGAGCAGGAGCACCGCTCCCGCGGCTGCGATCATTCCCCACTTTCCGCCCACGCCCGGCAGCAGCCACGCCGATGCGGTCCCCCACCCCTCGCGCAGCGTCGACTGCAGCTGCCCGTAGATGCTGATCTCCCGGATCGCGCTCGGCCCGGCGCTCTCCATCGTGCGGACCACCCATGCGCCCTGCAGCACGATGGCGGGGAGGGCGGCGAGCGCCGCGCGCGACACGCGCTGTCGCGTCGTACCGGCGCGCGCGAAATTCCAGAGCAGGGCGGCCCACACCAGCGAGAGCCCCGCATAGCGAACGATGCTCGCGAGCCCGGCGAGCCCGCCGGCGACGAGCGGTCGCTCTCGCGCCTCGATCATCGCCGCGAGCGTCAGCGCAAGAAGGGCGATGAAAAGTGGCTCGCTCAACACGCTCTCGTGCACCTGCACCACCGCTGGCGTCACCAGGAGCAGTAACCCCGCGACCACGCCGGCGCCCAATCCCGCGACGCCGGTCACGAGCCAGACGATCGTCGACACGCTGACGAGCGCGGCCAGCGCGCCCACGTACCGAGCCCCCTCTACCGCACCAAAGCCGGCACGCTCCGACGCCGCAATCGCGATCGGATAGCCGGGCGGCCAGTGGGAGAGCGGCATCGTGCTGTCCGCGCTCCACCAGTCGCGACGCACGTCGCGCAGCCGGCCCTCGTGCACCAGGCTCGTGGCCGCGTGCAGATACGACATGCTGTCCGGATCGAGCCCGGGGCCGGCGCCCGAGGTGATCGTCAGCGCACCCGTGAACGCGAGCGCGCCGAGCAGGATCGCGGGAAGGAGACGGGCCGTCTGCATTTCGAAGATTACTTCTGTTTAACGTGATGCCGTAGCGCGGATGGCGGCGCGAGCGATGCTTGCCGCCCTCTCCCGTTCGCTCTATGATAGCGATGGCACGTCTCGTCTCTGGCCAGGGCGTTTGCTATGTCCGACGACGCGGATCCGCCGGACCCGCCCACTTCATCCGGCCTGCAGGGAACGGTCGTTTCCGACCGATACCGCATCGAGCGCGAAGTCGGTCGCGGCGGGATGGCCACCGTTTTTCTCGCGCACGACCTCAAGCACGGCCGTGAGGTTGCGCTGAAGTTCATCCACGCTCAACTCGCGGACGGGTTGGCGACCGAGCGCTTCCGGCGTGAGATCGCGCTGCTCGCGAGCCTGCAGCATCCCCACATCCTCCCTCTGTACGACTCGGGCGAGAGCGACGGCGCCCTTTTCTACGTGATGCCGTTCATCGCCGGCGAGACGCTGCGCGGCCGCCTTGAACGCGAGCATCGGCTCCCGGTGGAGGACGCCATTCGCATCGCGCGCGAAGTCGCGGA
Source organism: Chloroflexota bacterium (assembly GCA_030774595.1). Next base: position 1,535 of record JALYKU010000212.1, read on the forward strand.
TGCACTCGCGTACGCACACGGGCACGACGTGATTCACCGGGACGTCAAGCCCGAGAACATCCTGATGCTGGAGGGTCATGCGCTCGTGGGCGACTTCGGCATCGCGCGCGCGCTGGATCGCGCGGCCGGACGCCGCCTCACGGATGCGGGATTCGCCGTCGGCACGCTGTCGTACATGAGCCCCGAGCAGGCCTCGGGCGATCCGGTGGACGGGCGCAGCGATCTCTACAGTCTGGGCTGTGTGATCTATGAGATGCTCACCGGAGACGTGCCGTACAGTGGAGCCACCGCGATGGCCGTCCTCGCGCAGCGGCACACGGCTCCAGTGATCCCCGTGCGACAGCGGCGCGCAGAAGTGCCGGCGACGGTCGACGCCGCGGTCGTGAAGGCGCTTGCGCTCGCGCCCGAAGACCGCTTTCAGAGTATCGCGGAATTTTCGGAGGCGCTCTCGCGCACGGAGCCGGCGACCGGGTCCGGAGTCGCGCCCCTTCGCGTATCGCCACGCGTGCGGTGGATTGCGGGCGCGCTTGGGCTGGCGGCGATTGCGACGCTCTTCTTCGCGTT
>JALYKU010000213.1 GCA_030774595.1 Chloroflexota bacterium
GAGCCACGGCCTGGGCGCCGCGGCGGCCCTTATGACTTCGCGCGGCGCGTCCTGGCGACCGACTGGGGCAAGGAGCTCTATCTCAAGCGCCAAGGAACGGTCGAGCCCGTCTTCGCCCAGATCAAGAGCAACCGCGGCGCCGACCGCTTCCAGCGCCGCGGACGCTCAGCCGTCAGATCGGAATGGAGGCTGCTCACGGCGACCCACAACCTCCTCAAGCTCCACCGACACCAACTCGCCACCGCCTGACGTCGGCGACAGCCTCCGCCCGGCCGGGCTGCGACCCGGGCGGGCTCAAACGGCCCGCGCCACGAGCACCCGTTCACGCGACCGCGCTTACCCCGCCGGACTCATACACCCTTTCCGCGACACCCTCCGCGAGAAGCGCCATTCCCGCTCGCCGCCGCGTGTGACGACGCGCGCTGACTAGAGTCGACCTTGTGCGGCTTCTGCTCAACCTGATCTGGCTGATCTTCGGCGGGCTCGTGATGGCGTTCGGCTATGCCGTCGTCGCGTTTGTGATGTTCGTCTTGATCATCACGATCCCGTTCGGGATCGCGTCAGCACGCATCGCCTTGTTCTGCCTGTGGCCATTCGGCCGCACGCTGGTCCGGCGCCCGGACGCCGGCGCCGCCTCGCTCGTCGGGAACGTGATCTGGTTCATCCTCGCCGGTTGGTGGCTCGCCATCGGGCACCTCATCACCGGCGTGTTCATGTGCATCACCATCATCGGGATCCCACTGGGCCTCGCGAACTTCAAGCTCATTCCCGTGTCCCTCACTCCCCTGGGTCGCGACATCGTCGACCTCGAGCAGGCTCGCCGGCTCGGGTACGACACCCAGGTGACCATGCCGACGAACCCCTCGCGACCGAGCGTCTGACACAGCACCAAGCCGCGGCTCGGCCTGCTCGACCTCGGCGGGCAGCGAACGGAGGGCGCGCGGCGAGTGCAGTGCCGCTATGCGCGATGAGGGGCGGTTAGCGAAACGCTCGGAAGTGACTACGTTCGGCTAGGGGTGAGCAGCGCGTTGTGGAGCGAGGCGCGCGCCCAGGCAGCCCAGCGTTGGGCGTCCCAGCCGCCTTCGATGACGAGCGCGCGGTATGTCTCCGGGTGCCCGATGGCGAAGATGGTCGCCGCTGCGGCGTCGAGCGTCAGTCCGCTGCGGAGCGCGCCGCGCGCGGCTAAGAGCTCGGCCGCCTGTCCGTAGTTCCGGAGGCGTTGTGCAGCGCGCCTGCGCTCCAGTGCAGCCGCGTCGGCATCGACCACGGCGGCTTCGCGCAGGATGCGAAAGACAGGTGCGGTGCGCGCGAGGGCGTCCTGCCAGAAGCGCACGAGCTGGTCAATGATGCGGCGTGGATCGGTCTCCGCCTCTGCCATTCGACGCATGAACTCCGGCACGGGCTCTGGGGCGCGGTCGCCCGCGGCGGCGAAGTCGAGCACGCGCGAGAGGAGCTCTCGCTTTCCCCCGATCGAGTTGTAGACGGTCTGGACCGCCACGCCGGCCGCCGCCGCGATCTGCGCGATCGAGGTCTGCTGATAGCCGTTCTGGGCGAACAGCCGCGCGGCCGCTTCGATGATCGCGCGCTGCGTCTGCTCGGCGGCGACTTGGCGCCTCGTCTTGACATCAGCCACTTGGTTAGAGTACCGTTCCACTCATTGGAGTAGGATTCTAACGAGGAGGTCGGGCATGACCGAGCGCGATCTCAAGCGCCGGACCCGCGAAGGTTTCGAGCGCATCTTCAACAGCGGCGATCTTGAGTACGTCGACGAGGCCGTCGCCGTCGGCGCGATCGACCACCAGGAGCCTGAGGGCACCGACATGGGAGCGCACCTCAAGCAGGTCATCGCAACGCTGCGCACCGCGTTTCCTGATCTGCACTTCGAGCTCCACGAACTGCTGTGCGAGGGCGACATCGTCGCTTGCCGCTCGACGATGACCGGTACGCACCAGGGTCCGCTCAATATCGGGCCGATGGGTGGGCTGCCGATCAGTGGCGCGCGCGTCGAGGTCGCGCACATGCACTTCTTCCGCTACGACGACGACGCTCGCGTCACCGACCTCTGGCACGTCTGGAACACCCTCGCGCTCGCGCGGCAGATCGGAGCGCCCGCGCCGGACCTTCGCGTCAGCGCACCGGCCTGACACCAAACTGGCGCGCCGCCGTCGACGCACGGCCACCAGCCCACCCGCGGCGTTCAAGCGAGAGTGCTCCCTTGCGCGAAACGGAGCACTGCGGGCGATCGTGCGCTATGGCCCCGCGGCGGCGATTCATCCCGGCCGCTCGCGACGCTGCAGCGGGCGCAGAGGCCAGCACGCGGTTGCCGGCGGCAGACGATTCCGGTGCCCGCTCCGGAGAGTGCATGACACCAACGCGATACTCCGTTTTTTAGTGGGGGGAATAGGTTCGACTCGTTGGACACCCCTGCAAATCGGC
>JALYKU010000214.1 GCA_030774595.1 Chloroflexota bacterium
GCCTCGGGCTCCGCCACCGGCCGTAGAGGCCACGCACCGGCACGATCCTCAGCCGCGGCTCTTCGCGTCGCCGCCGCTTCCCGCCAGTCCGGTCAGCCCGGCGAGCGGGGCCGCGAGGGCGGTGAACTCGGTGGGGATGATGAACTTCGTGGCCGGGGAGGCACCGAGCGCCTTCAGCGCCTCGAAGTACTGGAGCAGCAGGGTCCGCTGGTCGGCGACCGACGCGGTCTCGTTGATCTTCTGCAGGGCCAGGGCGAACCCCTCCGCCCGCAGGATCGATGACTGCCTGGCGCCCTCAGCCTGGAGGATGTTGGATTGCTTGTCTCCCTCGGCGACGAGGATCGCCGACTGGCGCTTGCCCTCCGCCTCGAGCACCGAGGCCCGGCGATTGCGCTCGGCGGACATCTGCCGGTTCATCGCGTCCTGGATATCGCGCGGCGGGATGATCTCGCGGATCTCGACGTTCGTGATCTTCACGCCCCACCGCTGCGTGATCTCGTCCAGTTTGACGCGGAGGACCTCGTTGATCTGATCGCGTTTGGCGAGCACGTCGTCCAGCGGGATGTCGCCGATCACCGCTCGCAGCGTCGTGGTCGCGATCCCCTGGACGGCCGAGCGCACGTTCTGGATCTTCAGCACGGCGTCGGCGGCGTCGATGACCTTCTGGTAGATCAGGAAGTCGATCGAGATCGGGGCGTTGTCCTTCGTGATGCTGGTCTGCTGCGGGATCTCGACGACGAACTCGCGCAGGTCAACGGTCTGTGAGGTCTGCAGCGGTGGCGGCGCGAGGAACACCAGGCCCGGGCCCGCGACCCTCTGGAACTTGCCGAAGGCGAGCACGACGAGCCGCTGGTACTCCGGGACGATGTGCACGATCGACCGCAGGATCAGCAACCCCACGATCACAAGGAACGCGAGCACGATCAGACCGAGGTTCATGGTGATCCCCCTCCTCGCGTGGGCGTGGCGTCTGCCGCGACGATAAGCCGCAGGCCGTCGACCCGCATGACCCGGACCCGTGTGCCGCGCGCGATCGGTCCGGGTTCGGCGACCGCGGACCAGTCCTCACCCGCGACGTGCACGATGCCTCCAGGCACGAGGTCGCTGCGCGCGTCGCCCGTTTGACCTAGGAGTATCCCGGTGCCGCTCGCGAGGGGAAGATGGCGGAAGCGCAGCGCCGCCCGCACGAGCACGACGAAGAACCCTCCGGTAACCGCGACGACCAGCGCGATGGTGAACGGGTCCACGGTGTAGCGCAGTCCAGGGAACGTGGGCCGCGTCGCTGGGAACAGCACGATGAGGCCCAGCACGAGCGCGATGACGCCACTCGCCGTGAGAAGCCCATGGCTCGTGACCTTCACGTCAGCGATGAAGAGGCCCATGGCGAAGAGCATCAGGGCGATGCCGGCCGCGTTCGCGTCGAGCGTTCCGAATGCGAACAAGGCGAGGACGATCGCGATGACCCCGACGATGCCGGGGAACACCAGTCCGGGATTCGCGAGCTCGAAGATCAGCCCGTACGTCCCCACGGTGAACAGCAGCACGGCGATCTGCGGATCGACGATGAGGTGCAGGAACGCTTCCAGCGGCGACTGCGGCGAGTCCTCCACGGGCGCGCCGGCGGTGGCCAGTCTCGCATCACCCGCGGGAAGCGTGACGGTGCGGCCATCGATCGCACGCAGGAGGGCGTCCACGTCGGGGGCGACGACGTCGACAACGCCGATCCGCAGCGCCTCGTCATCGCGGATGCTCACGCTCTTGCGAACGGCATCCTCGGCCCAGCTTGCGTTGCGATGCCTCGCGAGCGCGATCTTGGTGATCTGGGCCACGGCGTCGTTCTCGGCCTTCAGCCGGAGGTCGCCCTGGATGTCGCCTCCCGACGAGTCCACCGGGTGCGCGGCGCCGATATTCGTGGCCGGTGCCATCGCCGCCACGTTGCCGGCCATCGTGATGAAGGTGCCGGCGGACGCGGCGCGCGCACCCGAGGGCGCGACATACGTGACCACGGGGACGCGCGCGTTCAGGAACCGGCCGGTGATCCGGTAGGTCGAGTCGATGAGCCCGCCGGGAGTGTCGATGATGAAGACGACGGCCGCGGCTCCGCGCTCCTCGGCTTCCCCGACGAGGCGGTCCACGTAGCGCGCCGTGATCGGATTGATGACCCCGGTGATGTGCCCCACGAGGACTGGACCCGGTCCGGCCGCGCGTACGGCGGCCGCTGCCATCCCTGCACACCCGAGGGCCAGCAGGAGGATCGCGGCCGCCCGCGGCGCCGCTCGGGTGAAGGCTCCGACGCCGCGCACACACCCGAGTCTATGCCCGCATACTGCCCGCACCGTGGCACCTCGGGTCATCGTGCCGATCCGCCATCCGCTCGTCGACAAGGTCGTGCGCGTTCCTGCATCGAAGAGCATCACCAATCGCGAGCTCGTGTTGTCCGCGCTCGCGCGCGGCCGCTCCCGCCTCGAGCTCGGGCCACTCGACCCCGGCGACGACGTTCGCGCGATGCGTGCGGCCGTGGCCGCCCTCGGC
>JALYKU010000215.1 GCA_030774595.1 Chloroflexota bacterium
CCCGCGGGACCGTGGGCGCCGGTCCCTGCGGCGGCTCCCGGTCGCCCAGGAGGCGCGATGCGCTGACGAGGACGGCGGACCATCGTTCGCGATCGGCCATGCGTTCGGCGGCGCCCAGCGCCGTGAGCGCGACCGCGCCGTCCGCGGCGGGCGCCACGTGACCGCCTTCGATCAGCGATTGGAGCGCGCGCCCGAAGGCACCGGTCGCGATCGGCAGGCGCTCCGCGGACACGCGGGCGAGCAGCGAGGCGGGGCGCGCCGGGCTATGGGCGAGCGAATCCAGCACGAACAACCGGAAATACGCGGTCGCGAGGCCGGTGAGCGCGGGACGCACCATGGTCGATCCTCCCGAGTCGTACTCGGGAATGTGTTCGGCGCGCTCTTGCGCGGGCTCGCTGGCGATCGAGCGGCGGGCTATCCGGCTACTTTTCGACCTCCATCGCCTTGGCGATGGACGCGAGGAACTCCTTGTTGGTCTTGGTCTTCGCGAGGCGTTGGAGCAGCAGCTCCGTGCCTTCGATCTGGCCGACGGCCGAGAGCATCTTGCGCAGCAGGATCACCTGCCGCATCACCTCGGGCGCCAGGAGCAGCTCCTCGCGGCGCGTGCTCGAGGACGGGATGTTGATCGCCGGGAAGGTGCGGCGTTCCTGGAGCTTGCGGTCAAGGATCATCTCGGAGTTGCCGGTGCCCTTGAACTCCTCGTAGATGACGTCGTCCATGCGGCTGCCGGTGTCGACAAGGCAGGTGGCGAAGATCGACAGCGACCCCGGGCCTTCGACGTTGCGCGCCGCCCCGAAGAAGCGCTTCGGCGGATACAGGGCGACGGGGTCCATGCCGCCGGACAGCGTGCGCCCCGACGGCGGCACCGCGAGGTTGTACGCACGCGCCAGACGCGTGATCGAGTCGAGGACGATCGCGACGTCGCGCCCGGTCTCGACGAGGCGCTTCGCGCGCTCGAGGGCGAGCTCCGCGACACGCGTGTGGTTCTCCGTCGGCTCGTCGAACGTCGAGGCGAAGACCTCGGCCTTCACCGAGCGCCGGAAGTCGGTCACCTCCTCGGGACGCTCGCCCACCAGGACGACCATGACGTGCGCGTCCGGGTGGTTGCCGATGATCCCGTTCGCGATGTCCTTGAGCAGTGTCGTCTTGCCGGCTTTGGGCGGAGACACGATGAGCGCGCGCTGGCCCTTGCCGAGCGGGTTGATCAGGTTGATGAGGCGCTGGCTGAGGTTCGCGTTCTCGATCTCGAGGTCGAACATCAGGTCGGGGAAGACGGGAACGAGGTTCTCGAAGTGCGGGCGGCGGCGGGCGAGCTCCGGATCGACGCCGTTGACCGCCTCCACGCGGAGGAGGCTGAAGTACTTCTCGCTGTCCTTGGGGGGACGCGTCTGGCCCGTCACGAAGTCGCCCGTCCGCAGTCCGATCCGCCGGACCTGGCTCGACGATACGTACACGTCCTCGGCCGACGGCAGAAGGCTCCGCCGGCGGAGGAACCCGAAACCATCCTCGACGATCTCGAGGATCCCCTGAGCGAAGATGTTGCCCTGCGCCTCTGTCTGAGCCTGGAGCACCCGCAGCATCACGTCCTGCTTGTCCGTCACGCCCGCCAGATCCGTCACGCCGAACTCGCGCGCCGTCTCGACGAGCTGCTTGCCCTTCATCTCGCTCAGCTCGGTGATCGTGTAGTACTTGCGGGAGGGCGTCTCGACGCGCGGGGGCTGCTCGCGCGGGCCATCCGCCGTGACGGGCTGGGCGCCCGCCTCTCGGCCGCGGGGACCGCGGCGGTCGAAGTCTCGGCCATTCGGCCGCGGCCGCGGCGCCTCGCTTTCCTGCTGGATGGCGTTCGCCGGCGCGGGTGTGTCGGTCGAGGGGGCGGGAGTGGGTTCTGGATTCTCCACCTGGGTCGGTGCTCCTTAGGTATGTATACCTGGCAGCGATGCGCACAATGGCGGCTTGCCGGTCCGGGGCGCGATATGCGGCCGCACCCGGCTTGGTCGGAGGGGAAATTCGCTGAACATCAGTATAGCCTTTTGAACGGACCCTCGGCCGTGCGACCTGCGCCGGGAGGACCGGGGAGGACAGGAGCCCAGCGCGCTTCGACCACGGACCGTCCGAGCGCTCACGCAGCGTGAGCGCCGGCTCGCCGCCTTGCGCATTGCCATCCGGCTCCGGACGTGGAACGCTGCCGTCGCCGGAGGGCGCGTCAGGACCTCCCGCCCGGGACGCTTCGCCGCGCGCTGCCGGTCGATGGTTGCCGCGGGCCGGCCCGACGAGAGGCCGTGGGCTCGCGATGGAGGACGCGAATGGCGGAGCTCGCGCGGCGCATCGGTCTCGGCCTGGCCTCACGCGGATCCGTCTCGGAGATCGTCACGTGGGCTGAACGGGCACGCGAGCTCGGAGTCGAGTCGGTGTGGTTCCACGACTCGTACTTCGAGCGCGATGCGGTGACGTACGCGACGGCCGTCGCGGCGCAGGTCGCCGACATCGGCATCGGACTCGGCGCGCTGAACCCCTACACCCGCCACCCCGTCCTCATCGCGATGACCGTCAGCGCGCTCGACGAGATCGCGCCCGGGCGCGTCCGCCTGGCGCTCGGAAGCGCCCTGCCCTTCCGGCTCGGCCAGATGGGCATCCCCTACGAGCCGAGCGAAGCGGTGCAGCGCGTCGGCTCCGCGATCGACACCGTGCGCGCGTTGTGGTCGGGCCAGAGACTGCCGGCCGGAGCGCCGGGGCTCCCGCCGCTGCAGCCGATGTTCGCGCCGGTGCACCGGGTGCCGATCTTCGTCGCTGGATACCGCTCGCCGATGATGGCGCTGGCCGGCGAGAAGGCCGATGGTTACCTCGCGCGCCCCGCAGAGTCGCTGGCGGGACTGCGCAAGCTGCTGCGGGTGCTGAGCGCGGCCGAGTCGCGGGCGGGTCGCGCCGAAGGCGCAGTCGAGACGTCGGGCTACCTGCTCTCACTGGTCGACGTGACGCGGCGCGAGGCGCTGAACCGCGCGAAGCGCGAGCCCTTCGTCATCTACATGATGAGCATCCTCTCCGAAGTCACCTTGCGGCGGGCCGGCTTCGGGACCGACCTCCGCGATCGCATCGCGGCCGCGTGGCGCGCGGAGGACTACCACGCGGCGGCGCAGCTCATCCCCGACGAGCTTCTCGACGCGTTCCTGCTCTGCGGGACGAGCGACGAGGTCGCCGACCGCGTGTCCGAGTACAGGGCCGCTGGGATGGACGTGCCGCTCCTCCAGCCGATCGTCCAGGACGCGGCGCAGGTCGAGGGCATCCTGCGGGCCGCCATTGCCTACGGCCGCGCGGCCGAGAGCGCGCCGGCCCGCGACCGCGCGTCGCTCGATCAGCAGCGGGTCGGCAGCGCGCGAGGGCTGGCCCGGCGAGCCCGGGGCGTGTACGAGATCGCGCGCCCCTTCAGCTTCACCGCCTCGGTCGTCCCGGTGGCCGCTGGCGGCGCGCTGGCCGCGATCGGCGGCGCCTTCTCGTGGACGCTCTTTCTGGCGGCGCTCATCGGAGGGGTCGCGATCCACGTCGGCACGAACGTGATCAACGAGATCTACGACGTGCGAAAGGGCGTCGACTCCATCACCTCTCCCCGGGCCAGCCACGCGCTCGTCGCCGGACGCATCACCGAGCGGGAGGCCTTCGTCCTCGCCTTCGCCGCCTTCGCGCTCGCCGCCGCTCTCGGGGTCTTCCTCATCTCGGTCCGCGGCTGGCCCGTTGCGCTGCTCGGCATTCTCGGCGTCGCCGGCGGCTACGCGTACACGGCGCCGCCGTTCGAGTACAAGTACCGCGCGCTCGGGCTGCCCCTGGTGTTTCTCTTCATGGGTGTCCTCATGGTCGTCGGCGCGCACTACGTCGTCGCGGGCTTCTTCGATCCTCGGACGCTGATCCTCGCGGTGCCGGTGGGTCTGCTGGTCACGGCGATCCTGCAGGGGAACGAGTGGCGCGACATCAGCGAGGACGCGCGGGCGGGGGCGGTCACGTTCTCGGTGAGGTTCGGCCGGCGGGCGGCGCACCTGTGGTACGTTGGCCTCGTCGTCGCCGCTTACATGGCGCTCGCGATCGCCGTCTCGCTCGGCGCGCTGCCGCTCCCGACGCTCCTCGCGATCCTGTCGCTCCCGCTGCTCGTCCGAGCGGTCCGCGCGTCCGAGCTCGGCGCGAGCGGCCAGCAGCGCGCCATCGCGATGATCGACCTCGAGACGGCGCAGCTGCACGCTGTCTTCGGCCTGCTCCTGGTGGTGGGTCTCGTCCTAGCCGCGGTGCTGCGCTGACCTGGCTCGGCGAGGGGCGGGGGCGACATGGTCGCTGGTCGGGCGCGCCCGTCGCCGCAGGGCGACCATCGCTGCGCGTGGCTCTGGCCGGACTCGCGGTGGCCTACGCGGCCTTCGCGCTGACGTTCCGCGGACCCCGCGCGCGCTTCTGGCAGCGCATGACCATGACCGGCGCGGCCCTCGGCTCGATCGCCCTCGCCGGCGACGCGGACCTGCGCCGCCCGAGGCTCGGCCGGCGCGACACCGGCGTCGGCCTGGCGATCGCCGCCGGCCTGTACGCCGTGTTCCAGGTCGGGGATCGCGCCGCGCGCCGCCTCCTTCCGGGCGGCGAGGCCGAGATCGGCGACATCTATGCCCTTCGGGCGCTGCGGCCCCGGCCTGAGATCGCCCTTCGCCTGGCCGCGGTCATCGGTCCCGCTGAGGAGCTGTTCTGGCGAGGGCTGCTGCAGCGCGCGCTGTGCGCGCGCGTCGGTCCTGCCTGGGCGACGGCGTGCGCCGCCGCCGCATACGGCGGCGCGCATCTGGTGACGGGGAACGTCGCGCTGATCGGCGCCGCGGCGACCGCGGGGCTCTACTGGAGCGTGCTGGCCGCTCTGGGCGCGCCGATGACCGCACTCGTGGTCAGCCACGTGGTGTGGGACGTGTGGATCTTCCTCGTCGCTCCGACGCAGGGCGAGCGCCCGAGCCCAGCCCCTATGAGCGAGACCCCGGCGCCGACTGACGCACGTGGAAGAGGCGCATGAACACGATCGCGCCCTCAGCGTCAGGCTCGTCGTACACGCCTGGCTCGCGCCTCCTTGAAGACTTCCTCGATGCTCTCGGCCGAGACCGTCTCGAGCTCTCCCCGCTCGTAGCGGTCCCAGGTCTCGTTTGCCATGGCAAGCTGCCACCGCTCAGCGCGCGCTAGATCGTCGGCGAGATCCACCTCGTTCAGGTGTTCGGCGCAGATCATCCGGACGGCGGTCGCCTCCTGCAGGCCGCGCTCGACCGCGAAGCGCTGGATGCGTTCCCGAAGGTCCGGCGGGAAGCGAAGATTCATCGGTACGTTCTTCGGCTTCGACTTGCGCGGTCGCGGCCCGGCCGCGTCGCTCGGCACCCTCTTAGTCATTGCCGGTCCCTGTAGTGAGCATCACTACACATGTTATCGGTGATGGCCGCAGCAGACTCCGAATACTCTGTCCCGCAGGTGAGACAAGGGCTGCTCGTCCGCTGATGCCGGTCGTGATCGAGAACCCGGTCCTCAATTCGCCGTACGACGAGCCGGCCCGGCACTTCCTCTTCGGCGCGGACGGCATCACCGACCAGGTGATCGACGCCCGCCGGATCAGCACATATTTCGTCCCTATCCCGCCGCCGAAGAAACGGGGCGGGCAGCTCACCCTGGGTTCGGACTGGACCGCGGAACGCATCCAGGAGAACGCGTTCATCAACCGCGTCCGCGAGCGCGTCGCGATCTGGCGCCAAGGTGGTTGCCTGGGAGTTACCGGCGTGACCCGCGAGCTGCTCGACTACTGGCGCGACCCCCAGCGCGAGCGGCGGCTGTTCTTCTGCCAGATCGAGGCGCTGGAGACGGCGATCTACCTCTCCGAGGTCGCGCCCCGCCACGGCGACGGCTGGATAGAGAACGCGTTGCGGGACGCGAACGAGGGAGCGAACCCGGGCCTCTACCGCGTCGCGTTCAAGATGGCGACGGGCGCGGGAAAGACCCTCGTCATGGCGATGCTCATAGCGTGGCAAGCGCTGAACAAGATCGCGAACTCGAGGGACGCCCGGTTCAGCGACGCTTTCCTCGTCATCACGCCCGGGATCACGATCCGCGAGCGCCTGCGGGTGCTGCTGCCCAACGACCCCGGCAGCTACTACCGCGAGCACGACCTCGTGTCCCCGGAGCAGCTCGAGCGGCTGCAGGCCGCCCGCGTCGTGATCACGAACTTCCACGCCTTCCTGCGCCGCGATGAGGTCGATGCCGCCGCGCTGACGAAGAAGATCCTGGTCGGCCGCGGCGGAAACACCGACGCCCTCAAGGAGTCGCCCCAGCAGGTGGCGAACCGGGTCTGTCGTGGTCTGGGCACCAAGCGGAGCATCGTGGTGATCAACGACGAGGCGCACCACTGCTACCGCCTGAAGCCGGAAAGCGACGAGGACACGCTCGACGTGGATGACCGTGCGGAAGCGCGGCGTAACGCCGAGGCGGCGCGGGTCTGGATCTCAGGACTCGAGGACGTCAAGGCGAAGATCGGCGCGAAGGTCGTGTACGACCTCTCCGCGACGCCATTCTTCCTCGCCGGGTCGGGGTATCGCGAAGGCACGCTGTTTCCGTGGGTGGTCTCGGACTTCTCGCTCATCGACGCCATCGAGTCCGGCATCGTGAAGGTCCCGCGCGTTCCTGTCTCCGATAACCAGGTGACGGGCCTTCAGCCGACCTACCGCGACCTCTGGCTGCGCATCCGCAAGGGTCTGCCGAAGAAAGGCCGGGCTGCTGAAGCCGCGACCGATGTCCCGCTGCCGGTCGAGCTGGACGGCGCTTTGCGCAGTCTCTACGGTAACTACGAGAAGTCGCACCGTCGCTGGGAGGCGGCTGGCATCGGTACGCCGCCGGTGTTCATCGTCGTGTGCAACAACACCAACGTGTCGAAGCTCGTATTTGACTGGATCTCGGGAAGCGAGCGGCAGCTCCCGGGCGGCGAGACCGTCGTGTCACCAGGCAACCTTCCGATCTTCAGCAACGAAGAGAACGGGCGCTGGCGCGACCGGCCAAACTCGCTACTCATCGACTCGGCCCAGCTCGAGTCAGGCGATGCCATGGAGGACGCGTTCAAGAAGATCGCCGCGGCCGAAATCGCCGAGTTCAAGGCCGAATTCCGGCTTCGCACGGGCCGCGATCCCGGGGAGCTTACCGACGAGGACCTGCTGCGCGAGGTGATGAACACGGTGGGCAAGCAAGGCAAGCTCGGCGAGCGTGTGAAGTGCGTCGTCTCGGTGTCGATGCTCACCGAAGGTTGGGACGCCAACACCGTCACGCACGTGCTCGGCGTGCGCGCGTTCGGGACCCAGCTCCTCTGCGAGCAGGTGGTCGGCCGCGGATTACGGCGGATCAGCTACGAGCCCAATGCTGATGGTCGGTTCGAGCCCGAGTACGCGGAGGTCTACGGCGTCCCCTTCAGCTTCATTCCCACCGCGGGCACGGACCCCGATCCGCGCCCGCCGAAGGCGGTCCACCGGGTCAAGGCGATGGAGGATCGCGCCGCGCTGGAGATCACGTTCCCGCGGGTCATCGGCTACCGCTACGCGCTGCCCGTCGACCGGCTGCGCGCCGAGTTCAACGAGGACTCGCGCATGACGCTGTCGACCGCCGATCTGCCCACGCGCGTCGAGCTCGATCCCATCGTCGGAGAGTCGGCCGTGCACGACCTGGCCGAGCTCGCCGCTCGGCGCGAGCAGGAGGTCGCGTTCCGCATCGCCAAGCTCGCGCTCGATAAGCACTTCCGCGACGACGAGGGCAACGAGCGGCCGTGGCTGTTCCCTCAGCTCTTTGCCATCACGACGGCGTGGCTGAACGAATGCGTGGCCTGCAAGGACGGCACCTTCAAGCAGCTGCTCGTTCTGGCGCAGTGGAGCCATGACGCTGCCGACCGCATCCAGCGGTCGATCGTTCGAGGGACTGCGGGCGAGAAGCGGGTCCTCCCCATTCTCCAAAGCTTCGACCGGGAGGGCAGGAGCGGCCTCGTCGACTTCAACACGACGAAACCCGTCTACGCGACCGACGCACGACGATGCCACCTGAACTACGTGGTGCTCGACAGCAACTGGGAGGCGAAGCTGATCGACACGCTCGAGTCGATGGGCGAGGTCGTGTGCTACGTGAAGAACCAGGGGCTCGGCTTCGCGATCCCCTACACGTTCGAGGGCAAGCAGGCGAGCTACCTGCCCGACCTCATCGTCCACATTGACGACGGCAGGCTCGGGCCAGTCAACCTCGTTATCGAGGTGACGGGCGAGAAGAGAAAAGAAAAGGCGGCGAAGGTGGCCGCCGCGACGACCCTGTGGGTGCCGGCCATCAACAACAACGGCGAATTTGGGCGCTGGGCGTTCCTCGAGGTCGCCGATCCTTACACCGCGGAGAGTCTCATCCGCGAAGCATTGCGCAGCTTGGCGCAGGAGGTGGCCGCGTAGCAATGGCGAGCCGATTGAAGAAGCCGAGAACGCCGACCAAGGTGGATGCCACGAAGCACGGGAAAGCCTCCCGAAGGAACATCCCCACCGCCGAGCTCGAGTCCTTCGCCGAGGAGATCGAGAAGGCGCCGGCGACGGTGAGGTACCGCGCGACCCTTCGCTCGACCCGCAGCTCGTCTGGAAGGGCAAGGACGAGCAGGACTCGCACGATCTCGCCGTTCCGGCCGTCCCAATCTTCATCCAGGAGAAGATCGCGCCGCAAGCGCTGATCGAAGACCTGCGGGCCAGACAACGGTCGCCTGGCGCGGCGCAGCCGAACCTGTTCAGCGACTTCAACGGCCTCGAGTTCGAGCAGGTCGTGGAGTTCTACCAGCACAGCCAGCACTGGTCCAACCGGATGATCCTCGGCGACTCGCTTCTCGTGATGACGTCGCTCGCCGAGAAGGAGGGGCTGCGCGGCAAGGTGCAGATGATCTACCTCGACCCGCCGTACGGCATCAAGTTCGGCTCGAACTGGCAGGTGTCGACGCGAAAGCGTGACGTCCGCGACGGCCGCGCCGAAGATGCGTCGCGCGAACCAGAGGTGATCCGCGCATTTCGCGACACGTGGGAGAAAGGCATTCACTCCTATTTGGCGTACCTCCGAGATCGGCTTTCCGCTGCTCGCGAGCTACTAACCATGAGTGGCTCGATCTTCGTACAAATCGGTGATCAGAACGTGCATCTGGTCAGAAGTCTGCTGGATGAAGTGTTTGGAGCCGAGAACGCATGCACGACGGTGCTAATGCGAAAGTCCGGCTGGGCTGAAAGTAACCTTCTCCCGCAAGTTCATGACTTCATCCTGTGGTACGCGAAGGATCGACAGACGGTGAAATACAGGCAGCTCTATCGGCCGAAGCGTCTTGAGGACGTGGGCGACGTTCAAGGTGCTTGGGTCGAATCGCCGGACCGTAAGACCGCACGACCTCTGTCTGTCGTAGAGCGCGAGGATGTTCGACGAATCCCGCCCGATTGGCGCCTGTTCCAACATGACAATCTCACGTCTACGGGTCACAGCGCATCATCGTCGGGCCCGTACGTTTTCGAAAGCAAGGAGTACTGGCCAGGAGTCGGTCGCCGCACGGACAGGCATTGGAAGACGACCCCGGATGGACTTGACCAGCTAGCTCTCGCTGGTCGTCTGATTGGCATCGGCGACACCCTTCGGCAGAAGCGGTATTTCGACGACCTCCCTTACACACCGCTCCGTGATCACTGGAATGACACAGCGATTAGCGGGTTCGCCGAAGCGAAAATCTTCGTCGTCCAGACCAACCTGAAAGCGATGGAACGTTGCATCCTTATGACGACGGATTGCGGCGACCTCCTTCTCGATCCAACATGCGGGAGCGGCACGACGGCATACGTCGCTGAGCAATGGGCTCGCCGTTGGATCACGATCGACACCAGCCGGGTAGCGCTCGCCTTGGCGCGCACGCGTCTCATGACCGCGCGCTACCCGTACTACCTTCTCGCGGATTCGGCGGCCGGGCAACGCAAGGAAGCCGAGCTGTCAGGTCGCGTGCCGCCGTCGCCGCCGACGCCCACGGAGGGCGATGTGCGCAAGGGTTTCGTGTACGAGCGCGTGCCGCATGTGAAGCTCAAGTCGATCGCGAACAACCCCGACATCCGCGATGGAATGAATCGCGACGAGATCGACGCCGCCATCGCACGGCACGCTGACAGCGAAACGCTCTACGACCGCCCGTACGCTGACGGCAAGATCGTGCGCGTTGCCGGGCCGTTGACCGTCGAGAGCCTCTCGCCGCATCGGGTCATGCCGGAGGATCCCGCCGCGGAGCCGGCGGCGCCCGACGATGGCCGCTTCGTCGGGTACATCATCGACAACCTGCGGAGCGCCGGCGTGCAGAACACCGTCAAGAACGAGCGGCTGGTCTTCGAGCGGTTGGAGCCCTGGCCGGGCGCGTACATCCAGGCGTCCGGGGACTACCGCGAGAACGGGAAGACCAAAACGGTGGCGGTCGCGATCGGCCCCGAGAACGGGACCGTGGGCTCGGAATTCGTCAGGGAGTCGGCGAAGGAGGCGGTGAGATTCGCGGACCTGCTCGTCGTGGCCGGGTTCGCGTTCGATGCTTTGGCCACGGAGACGAGCAAGCTCGGGCGCCTCACGGTGTTGAAGGCGAAGATGAACCCTGACCTGGCGATGGGTGGAGGGCTGCTCAAGAAAACGGGTGTCGGGAACCTCTTCACGGTCTTCGGCGAGCCGGATATCAAGATCGGCCGAACGGGCGACGGGCAGTTGACCGTGGAGATCCGCGGCGTGGACGTCTTCGACCCGACGACGGGCGCCGTCCGCAGCCACACGACCGACGACATCGCCTGCTGGTTCCTCGACACGAACTACAACGAGCAGAGCTTCTTCGTGCGCCACGCCTACTTCCTCGGCGCGGGCGACCCTTACGAGAAGCTCAAGCGCGCGTTGCGAGCGGACATCGATGAAGCGTCGTGGACCTCGCTGTACTCGACGATGAGCCGTCCGTTCTCGAAGCCGGAGACCGGCAAGATCGCCGTCAAGGTCATCAACCACTACGGGGACGAGGTTCTAAAGGCGTACGCGACATGACGGCTCTAACTCGGCGAACAAGGACTCGAGAGTCCTACCATCGCTCCGTGGGCGACAAGGCATCGTTGATCGGAATGGGCCTATACACCCTTCCGGAAGCCGCGCTGCTGCTTGGCCGCCACGTCAACACCGTGCGTTCGTGGGTGCAGAAGGGCCTGGCTCCAGCGCCGGTCCATCTGGCGTTCGGAGAGACCACGATCCTGTCGTTCCACGACCTCGTCAGCCTTATGGTCGTCCGTCGGCTCACCGACGAGGGGGTACATCTGAGTCGCGTACGCAAGGCGGAGAGGTATCTGCGCATCGAATGGCGTCGCCCCAGGCCGTTCGCCACCGAGCACGTCCTCACCGGCGGGAACGACGTCTTCGTCGCCCTCGAGAAGAGCGGTCACACCGCAGCCAGTCGCTGGGGTCAGGAAAGTCTGCCTGGGCTGTTGCGCGATGCGCTCCGCGACGTGCGGTACGCCGCGATGAGCGAGCTGGCGGAAGCGTGGAGCCCGCACGCTGACGTAATGCTTCGGCCTGATATTCAGTTCGGTCAGCCGTGCATCGCTGGTACGCGCCTGACCACACGGACCGTCGCTGAACTCGTGGCTGCAGGCGATGCGATCGACTTTGTCGCAGAGGCGTACAGCATCGATATCCGTAAGGTCGAGGCCGCACTCGAGTTCGAAGAAGGCTTGATCGCCAAGGCAGCCTGATCGCAGCCCGGTTCCTCTTCGACGAAGGGCTCACCGGTCCTGGCCGGGCTCTCAAGTTCGTCTATACGTCGCGCATCGCCGTCGCGATCGATGTCCGCGAGCTCGGGCTGGTACCGGCGACCTCCAGCTGGTCACCTGGTGCGCGCAGAACGCCTACGTGTTCGTCACAAAGGACTGGCGCACCGCCTCGGACCACTGATCGCCAGCCAGCTTAAGCGTCTTGGCGTCAGCGCCATGTGGGTGCGGCACGACAAGCAGCACAACCTGGCGTCGGCTGACCTGCTCTACGTCGCTGCTCGCGACCTTCGTAAGGTCATTCCGCTGATCGAGGCATCCACTGGACCGCTCTACTTCGAATGCCGTCTCGGCGCGTCAGCTCGCCCGATCCGCATCCCTCTGACGAAGAAGGCGCGGCGGCCGCGCAGACCGTAGTTACCGCTCGGCCAGCGGTACCCAGCGCTTGCCGGTGGGTCCGGTGTACTCGGACTCGGGGCGGATCAGCCGGTTGTCGCCGTGCTGCTCCATGATGTGCGCGCACCAGCCGGCCATGCGCCCGATGGCGAAGAGCGATGTCCCGAGATCGGCGGGCAGACCGAGGTACGTGTACGTCGTCGCGGCGTAGTAGTCGACGTTGACGGGCAGATGACGACGCGCGTTCACGGCCTCGACGAGCTTCTCCTGGATCGCGAAGTACTCCGGACCCTTCGCGTCATCCCCCAGCTCGGAGGCGAATTTCCGCAGGTGCTTGGACCTCGGGTCGACCGTCCGGTAGACGCGGTGGCCGAAGCCGGGATAGCGCGGATGCTTCTGCTGCTCCATCTTCTCGACGTACGCGTTCACGCGATCGGGTGAGCCGATCTCGTCGAGCATCCGCATCGTGCCGTCGGTCGCGCCGCCGTGCAGCTGGCCCTTCAATGCCCCGAGCGCCGCGGTGACCGCCGCATGCGTGTCCGCGAGCGTGGAGGCGGTGATGCGCGCGGCGAACGTCGAGGCGTTCAGCCCGTGCTCGGCTTGAAGGATGAAACAGGTGTTGAGGATCTCGGCGGCGCGCTCGTGTCCGTCGTCGCCCCACGTCATGCGGGCGAAGTTCGCCGCGTGGCCGAGGGATGGCTCGGGCGGGATCGGCTTCTCGCCCTTGCGCCGCCGGATGTACGTGGCGAGGATCGTCGGCATCTTCGCGGTGAGGCGCACCGCCTTGCTGTACTCGGCCTCGGGCGCGTTGTCGCCCTCCGAGGGATCCTCGACCGCCGATGCGGACACCACCGTTCGCACCACGTCCATCGGCGTGCCGTTCTCCGACATCTTGCTCAGGAGGTCGCGGAGGAAGGGTGACAGCGCCCGGTGCTTCACCAGCTCGGACTTGAAGTCCCGCAGCTGGTCCTTGTCGGGCAGCTCGCCCCGCAGCAGCAGGTGTGCGACCTCTTCGTACTCGGCGCGGCCCGCCAGCTCGTCGATGTCGTACCCGCGGAGGACCAGGCGCCCATCCGCTACCGAGCAGATCGCGGTGGTCGTCGCCACGACGCCCTCGAGTCCGCGCGGCGTCGCCGTCCGCTCCATGCCCATTCACCGCGAAGTCTCCCACGTGGAGGCCAGCGCGCGCCCGAAACCGTGGGCTTGACAGCGCGGGATGGGAGAGGAGTACAGTCCACTCGCTCAGCCGTGGAGCTGGCAACAGAACGGACATTCCCTCATCCCACCCACCAGCGGGGGGCGGCGGCCACGAACGGCCGGCGCCCTTTCGCTTTCCGCGGGCGCTCGCGCGAGCCGATGCGCCTGAAAGGAGCACCATGACGCTCGTTCGGGCCACTTCCGCGCCGAGGCGCATCCCGGTCCCGGTGGATCGTTACCGCAGGGCAGCGCGGTCCGCCCGCGACAAGCGCCGGCGCCGCACCGGCGCCTTCGCGCTGCTCGGTTGGTTGACGGTCGGCGTCGCCGCGGCGATCGTGCTGCCGGTGGCGGGCGTCACGGCCGGCGCCTCGTTCGGCGAGTTCGCGCGCTCAGTCGGCGCTTCCTTCGCCGCGAGCGCGCCCGCGGAGGCCCTGCCTTTGGTCATCCCCGACAACGCGTCGACCACCGCTGGGGCGGAGCCCGTCCTGGACGGCCTACCGGACTACACCCGGGAGACGCGCGTCCTCGTGCGGGGCCACGTGCCAGCGTTCGCGGTGCGGGCCGAGAGGAGCCTGGAGGTGCTCGTCAATGGCGAGCCCCTGGCGACGGTCCCCATCGACGACCAGACGCGCTTCGCGGCGGAGGTGATCCTCCGCGATGGCGCGAACGCCATCGTCGCGCGGCTCGTCCACGGAAGGGACACGATCGCCTCGACCTCGCGGACGGTCATCGTCGATAGAACGCCGCCGACGCTCGCCCTCGTGCGCCCGCACGCCGGCGACGTGGTGGGCGGGGCGACCGTGACGGTGGAGGGCAAGACCGAGCCGCGCCTCCAGGTAAGGGTGAACGACCGCACGGTCACCGTCGCCGCCGACGGCACGTTCTCGGAGTCGTTCACGGCCGCCGAGGGCGCGCTATCGGTACGGGTGGTCGCCCGCGACCTTGCCGGCAATGAGACCCTGCTGACCGTCCCGGTGGCCGTCCGCATCGCGCCGCAGCCGGCCGGCGCGACGCTCTTGGTCGCGCTCGACCGGACCGCCGTGCGCCCGGGCGAGGCCGTCGTCGCCGACATCATCCTCAGCGACGGTGGCGCACCGAGAGCCGGAGTGATGGTGAGCCTCTCCGTCGGCGTCATCGCCATCGGCGGCGCGCGTACCGATGCCGCCGGACACGCGCGCATTGGATTCGCCGCTCCGCCGAACGAGGGTGCCGCCTCGGTCGTGGTGCTGGCGCCCGGCGCCGCGGGATCAGCGATCCTCGCCGTCGCCCGTTGAGCGAAGCGAACCTCGTCCTCTTCGCGATCCTGGGCGGCACCGCGCTCCTTCTCTACGGCGTGCGGCTGGTCGGTGAGGGGTTGCAGCGGGCCGCCGGCACGCGGCTTCGCCACATCCTCTCGACGCTGACCGGCACCCGCTTCAAGGCGCTCGCCGTCGGGGCGGGTGTGACGGCGGTCCTGCAGTCCTCCAGCGCGACGACGGTCATGCTCGTGGGCTTCGCTTCGGTCGGACTGCTGACGCTGCGGCAGACGATCGGCGTGATCCTCGGCGCGGACATCGGCACGACGGTCACGGTGCAGCTCCTGGCTTTCAACCTCCTCGCGCTGGCGCCGCTGGTCGTGTTCGCCGGCTGGGCGCTCCTCGCGGGCGGGCGGGGCACCGTCCGTTACGTCGGCCAGGCGATCCTCGGCTTCGGCTTCCTCTTCCTGGGCATGCGGATCATCGCCGAGGGAACGCAGCCGCTGCAGCAGAGCGCGCTGTTCAGCGAGTTCTTCGGCGCGCTGGTCGGACAGCCGCTCATCCTTTTCCTGCTCTCGGCCGTGTTCACCGCGGTGGTGCGCTCCAGCGCGGCCACGCTCGGCCTCGCGCTCTCCCTCGCCACGAACGGCCTGATCTCGCTCGATGGGGCGATCCCGATCATCTTCGGCGCCAATGTCGGGACGGCGGCGACGGCGCTGGTCGCGTCGGTGGGCGCGAACGCCGAGGCGCGGCGCGTCGCCGCGGCTCACGGCATGTTCAAGCTCGCCGGCGTCCTCATCTTCATCCCGTTCATCGCCCCGTTCGTCGACCTGGTGCGCGGGACCGGCCCGGACATACAGCGGCAGATCGCCAACGCGCACTCTCTGTTCAACGTCATCGTGGCCCTCGTATTCTTGCCGTTCGCGAATCCGATCGCCGATCTCTTCACACGCCTGATCCGCGGCGGCCGCCAGATGGACGTCGGCGCCATCTACCTCAACCCGCAGGTGCTCGATACGCCCGCCGTCGCGCTCGGTCAGGCGATGCGCGAGGTCATGCGTATGGCCGACATGGTCCTGCAGTCCCTGAAGGAGACCATCGTGGTGTTCGACCGCGATGACGAATCGCTGATGCGGGAGCTCATCAGGCGGGACGACCAGATCGATCGCCTGGAGGAGGACATCAAGCAGTACGTCACGAAGCTCCGCGAGCAGTCGCTCACACGGGAGCAGGCGGCGCGCGAGACCGGGCTGATCTTCATCGTCGCGGATCTCGAGGCGATCGGCGATGTCATCGACAAGAACCTCATGGAGCTGGCTCAAAAGAAGATCAGAGGCCATCACCGCTTCAGCGACGCGGGCTCGCGCGAGATCCGCGAGCTGCACGCGAAGGTCGTCGAGAACCTGGAGCTCGTCATCGGGGCCCTCGCGACGCAGGACCGCGAGGTCGCCGAGAAAGTCATCCGTCACAAGAGCAAGATCAGCGGTCTCGAGCGCCAGTACCGCCAGTCGCACATCCATCGGCTCCACGCGGGGCTCCCGGAGTCGATCGACACCTCGAGCATCCACCTCGACGTGCTGTCGGGTCTGCAGCGCGTGAACTCGCTCGCGACCAACATCGCCTACGCGGTCCTGGGCCAACACGTCGCGTAGCGGGCCTGGAAGGGCCTTCGTCGGAACTTCGGGCTGGGCCTATGCCAGTTGGAAGCCTAAGTTCTACCCCGCCGACGTGAAGCCGGCAGCGTTCCTCGGGCACTACGCGACCCGCCTGGCCACCGTCGAGGTGAACTACACCTTCAACCACCTGCCGACGGAGCAGACGTCCGCGAAGTGGCTCGCGCAGACCCCGTCCGATTTCCTCTTCGCTTTGAAGGCGTCCCAGCGCATCACGCACATCGACCGGCTAGCGCATCCGGCGGACACCCTCCCGCTCTTCCTCGACCGCGCGCGTCTTCTCGGCACGCGCCTCGGGCCGATCCTCTTTCAGACGCCGCCGTCGCTGCGGCGCGACGACGACCGGCTCGCGGGGTTCCTCGGCGAGCTCCCTTCCGACACGTCGTGTGCGCTCGAGTTCCGCGATCCGTCGTGGTACGTCCCCGAGATCCTCGACCTCCTCGGGACGCGAGGCGTGCCGCTTGTCCACGCCGAGGGCGAGAAAGCGCCGTCCCCGGTGGAGACGATCGGCGGCACCGGGACCTTCGCCTACGTACGACTGCGCGCGCCCACGGGCTACGACGATCGCGCGCTCTCCGCATGGACCGAGCGCCTGGCCGCGGTGCTCGCCGATGGCCGTGACGTGTACGCCTATTTCCGCCACGACGATGACGGCGCGAACGGCCTGGCGGCGCTCGCGCTCCGCGACGCGCTGGACAGGGAGCTTCGGAGGCCGCCGGAGTAGCGCCACTCTGGGCCTCGTTCCGGCGCGCCGCGAGCCTCATTCGCGGCCTGCAGCTCAGCTCGCCGACAGCGGGGCTTCGGCCATCGCGGAACGAGGCGGCGGCTTCGGCACCAGGGTCATCAGGACGGCGGCGGCGACCGTGAGGATCGCGCTGGTGTAGAGGACGCTGTCGAGGCCGGTCCGCTCGGCGACGGCGGCCATCGGCGCGACCGCCAGCCCGCCGAGCCCGATGGACAGCCCCAGCATCAGGCCACTGACCATCCCGAGGTTGCCGGGCATGCTCTCCTGGCCGCGGACGGCGAGGACGACGAACGAGCCGTTGAGCAGCAGTCCGCTGACGATTGCTCCGAGCCAGAAGCCGGCGTCGACATGCGGCTGCACCGCGAGCGCCACACACGCCGGGGCGCCGGCGAGAAGTCCCGCGACGATGACCCGATCCCTGCCGATGCGGTCGGCGACGGCGCCACCGATCAGCCCGCCGATGGCGCCGGCGAGCAGGAAGGCGGTGAGCAGGCGCGACGACGTTACGACGTCCGCGCCTCGGGCCACGGCGATGATCGGCAGGAACGAGGCGACGAGCGTCGACGCCCACGATCGTGTCGCCGCCACCGCGACGAGCGGCGCGAGCATCCGCCTGTTACCCGCGAGGACCGAGCGGAATGGGAGCTGCCCGCGGCCGTGCCGCGAGAACGTCCACGCTGGACCGAGCCTCCATACGACGAGCGAGACAGCCAGGGCGGGAAGGGCCAGGAGCCAGATCCCGCCGATCCCGATCGACGCGAGCATCACGCCGACTGCGAGCGGCCCAACGGGCAGGCCGAAGTTGCCCGAGCTGATGTACAGGCTCATCCAGCGGCCGCGCGATGCGTCGGGCACGGTCCGGGCGACGAGCGCCGCGCTGACCGGGTGAAAGAGTGCGGTGCCGAGGCCTCCGGCGAGGAGTGCGAGCGCGATCCAGCCGAAGGAGGGCGCGAGCCCGAGGCTCCCGGCGGCGATCCCGGAGCACGCCACGCCCGTCCACGCCATCCACCTCGTGTTGGTGCCGCGGTCCGCGAAGTGGCCGAAGAGCGGCTGCGCGAACGACGAGGACGCCTGATAGATCGTGACGAGAGCGCCCGCGAGCCCGAGCGTCAGACCGAGCCGCGTCAGCAGCAGCGGCAGCAGCGCCGGAAGCATGTACGCGTACGAGTCGTTCACCAGGTGGGCGAGGGCCATGACTCCGACGGAAGCCCGCTGATCCCGTCTCACTTCGCCGGCTTCGCCCGCTCCGCTCGGCGGGGCCGGGGACGGCTCGGCCGAGCATATCCCGGCCTCGCGAGGGGCCTCAGTTCGACGGGATACTCCAGTCCAGCGGCACGACGTGGATCCATGTCTGACCGCGAGACCGGAGCACGATCTCGCCGTAGCGGCTCGTGAACCCGAAGGCGTCGGTATTCGCGGCGCGAGACCAGGTGCGGTCCTGACGCCTCCCGTCGCGGAAGATGGATGCCGGTCCGCTGCCGGTGAGGCGCATGTCGACGCCGAGAGAGCCGAGCGAGTCCTCGACGATATTGGTGGTCCGGACGTCCGCGGTCCGCACGGCGCCCGCGGCGGTCGCGGTCATCGCGAGCGCGAGGACGGCGCCCCACCCGAAGGTCCGCCGCGCGGGTGGGTCACGGGATGCTGGTGACGGTCCACCCCGGGTACATGAAGTGGATCCAGGACTGTCCCGGCTCGAGCGCGATCGCTTCGCCGTTCTGGTCGTAGAAGGTGAATATGTCGAGCGGACCATCGCGCTTCCACGTGCCGTCCTGGCGCCGGCCGTCACGGAACACGGAGGCCGCGCCGCCGCCGGTCATCCGGTAATCCAGGCCGAGCGATCCATAGATGTCCTCGACGACGGAGGTGGACCAGATGTTGGTCCACATGACGATCACGTTGCGCGCGAGTATGGGCACATTCCCGTCGGGGTCCACGGTGCGCTCCCCGCTCTGGCTCCGGCGGTAGCCCTTGGATCCCTCGTCCCACGTGAACGTCGAAGGCCAGTTCTCGAAGGGGATGATGATCCTCGTCGCCGGACCGGAGCCGACGAAGCCCCCCGCGGTGGCGTCGTGGTCGAGCGATGGCAGGAACGCCAGTGCCGGGACGTCGACCGGCCCTCCGCCTCCCGCGCGGTTGACCGCGTCCCGCGCCGCACCCGTCGAGGTGAAGAGATTGTTCGGCCCGGCGCGGAAGCCGACACGGTGGTACGTCCCGCCGGCACGCACGTCGTCGACGCTGAACATGTTCCCCGCGGCGATCGACCGGGTGACGCCGTCGGTCTCTTCCCGGGTCGCGCCCGAAGCCACGAGCGCCCCGCGAAGCATCTGCGTGATGTGCAGGTCGCTCCAGCGGTAGCTTCGGACCGGTCCGACGGTCGCGGCGTCCTGCGAGTGGAAGATCGCCGCGTATCGCGTGACCCCGCCCTCCACGATGAGCTCGAAGACGAGATCGGCCCGCGACAGCCCAAACTGCGGCCGCGCCGCCGGCTCGTTGGGCAGCCGCACGTTGAGGGGCCTGCGGTTGATCGCCGCGCCATCGTCGGCGGGCAGCCCCGTGA
>JALYKU010000216.1 GCA_030774595.1 Chloroflexota bacterium
TCCTCGACCACCGGATGCCGGGCCTGCGTGGACTCGACGTGGCTGCTCGTCTCCGCGCGCAGTCGTCCGATACCGCGATCGTCATGTTCACGCTCGACGAGGGCATCCGCGACCTTGCGCTGGCGAACGGTGTCGACGCTTTCGTTCCGAAGGACACGCCGCTCGCCACGCTTCTATCGGAGATCCGCCGCGTCGCGAGACGCATGCCGGAGCCGGCTGCGCCCGCTGAGCCAACGAACGCGCGCATCGTCGTGACCGCGCGCAGCGTGTCGCGCGGCGCCTTCAGCGTCCTCGCGCGCCGCAGGCGGGCCATCACGACGATCGCGATCCTGCTCGTCGCGTACGCGGCCGCGTTCCTCATCGCCGAGCCGCTGTTCGGCGCGAGCGCCGCCGTCCTTTCGACGGTGCCCGTCGCGGTCGCAGGTGCGCTCTTCGGACCGGAGATCGGCGTGGTCGCCGCGGTCCTCGCTGTCGCCGCGAACTTCGCCCTCTGGGCCGGTACGGACCACGCCATCGGCGAACCGGTCATCCGCGTGGGTGGCAACGGCGTCGGCGCGCTGGTCCTGATGGGGATCGGCGCCGGCTTCGGCGCGATGCGCCTGATGAGGGGCCGATTCGATGCGCACGGGCGCAGGCTCGGCGCCCTCGCCGAGGTCGCGCTCGCTCTGTCGGCCGGCCCGACACCCGACGTGTTGCGGCTCCTCGCCGAAGGCGCTCTCGAGGTCGTCCCAGGTGATGCCGCGCTGCTGTACGCCGCCGTTCCTACCGGTGGTCTCGAGCTCGTCGCGGCGACCGGTGCCGCGCGGACCGTGGTCGGCCAGCGCGAGACCGCCGGAGAGCTCGTGCGCGCGCAATCGCAGCGGCACGCATCCATCTCCTGGGACCTGTCCAACGGCGCGGTCATTCGCGCGGTCCCCGACGCGAAGGGCGCGATCATCGTGCCGATCCCGGGCCTCGCCGAAGCGGTGGCGGGGGTCCTCGTGCTCGTCACCACGCGGCGTCGCGCGTACGGCGAGCCTCACGTCCAGGTCCTGTCCAGCTATGCGACGTTCATCGGAGCGGCGTTGAACGCTCCGAATGTCGGATCGGAGCGAGGCGCGCTGATCTCGCAGCCCGCGACGAACGGCTAGCGCGGGCGTCTCCGCGAGCGCAGCGCGGGGAATATCCTCAAGATGATGGCCACAGCACCCGCGCTTCCCGGCGGATTCGAGCTCCCGCTCGAGCCGCGGCTTCCGCGCCTCGGATCCGTCGATGCCGTGGCGCTCGAGGAGCGCGCGGACATGCTCTCGAAGCGTTCCATCAAGCGCGAGTCGAAGGTGTTCGCGCTCGACCTCGCCATCCGGATGATGGATCTCACCACGCTCGAGGGCGCGGACACGCCGGGGAAGGTCGCCGCGCTGAGCTCGAAGGGCATCCGCCCGGACCCCAGCGATGCGAACATCCCTTCGGTCGCCGCGATCTGCGTCTACCCGAACCTCGTGCCGTACGCGCTCGAACGCACGAAGGGGACGGACGTGAAGGTCGCCAGCGTCGCGACGGCGTTCCCGTCGGGCCAATCCCCGCTCCAGGTGAAGCTCGATGAGACGCGCTGGGTCGTCGAGGCGGGCGCGCAGGAAGTCGACATGGTGATCGACCGAGGCGCCTTCCTGTCCGGTCGCTATGCGCAGGTCTACGACGAGATCGTTCGTGTGAAGGAGATCTGCGCCGGTCGCGCGCACCTCAAGGTCATCATCGAGACGGGCGAGCTCGGCACCTACGACAACGTGCGGCGCGCGTCGCTTCTCGCGATCGCCGGCGGCGCGGACTTCATCAAGACGTCGACCGGAAAGGCCGCCACGAACGCAACGCTGCCCGTCGCCCTGTGCATGCTCGAAGTGATCCGCGACGTGCACGAGGAGACCGGACGCGTGGTCGGCATGAAGGTCGCGGGTGGCATCCGCCAGTCGAAGCAGGCGGTGCAGTTCCTCGTGCAGGTGCACGAGACGCTGGGCCTCGCGTGGCTCACGCCCGATCGCTACCGGATCGGCGCGTCGACGCTCCTCAACGATGTGCTCATGCAGATCCGCAAGGAGCGCACCGGCCGTTACCAGAACCCGGACTACTTCACCGTTGACTGAGCGCAAGGGCACCGTCGCCCGCCGCACCGACAAGGCTCCGATGGCGACGGCCTGGGACTATGCGCCGGCGCCGGAAGCGCGAGACATCGTCCGCATCCAGGAGCGTTACGGACTGTTCATCGGCGGCAAGTTCGTCGAGCCGTTGTCCGGCGAGCGCTACACGACGATCGATCCCGCGCGTGAGGAGCCGCTCTCCGAGGTCGCGCAAGCGAATCAGGCAGACGTCGATCGCGCGGTGAAGGCCGCGCGCGGCGCGTTCGAAGGCTCGTGGTCGAAGCTGCGCCCGAGCGAGCGCGCGAAATACCTCTTCCGCATCGCGCGGATCCTTCAAGAGCGCGCGCGCGAATTCGCCGTGCTCGAATCCCTCAACGGCGGTAAGCCGATCCGCGAGTCGCGTGACGTCGACGTGCCGCTCGCCGCCGCGCACTTCTTCTACTACGCGGGGTGGGCGGACAAGCTCGAGTACGCGTTCCCGAACCGGCGGCCGCGGCCGATCGGTGTGGCGGGTCAGATCATCCCGTGGAACTTCCCGCTGCTGATGCTCGCGTGGAAGATCGCGCCCGCGCTCGCCGCGGGGAACACGGTCGTGCTCAAGCCGGCCGAGACGACACCGCTCTCCGCGCTCTTGTTCTGCGACGTCCTGCGACAGGCGGAGCTGCCGCCGGGCGTGGTGAACATCGTCACCGGAGACGGGCGCACCGGCGCCGAGATCGTCGCGCATCCGGGCGTCGACAAGATCGCGTTCACCGGATCGACCGAGGTGGGGAAGGCGATCGCGAGGACCCTCGCCGGAACGGGCAAGCGACTCTCGCTCGAGCTCGGGGGCAAGGCGGCGAACATCATCTTCGACGACGCCCCGCTCGATCAGGCCGTCGAAGGGATCATCAACGGCATCTACTTCAACCAGGGGCACGTCTGCTGCGCCGGGTCGCGCCTCTTCGTGCAGGAATCCATCTACGACGCGACGATCGCGAAGCTGAAGCGGCGCATGCGGACGCTCCGCGTCGGCGACCCGCTCGACAAGAACACCGACGTCGGCGCCATCAACTCGAAGCAGCAGCTCGAGAAGATCGCTTCGCTCGTGCAGTCCGGCATCGATGAAGGCGCCGAGCTCTACCAGCCGCCGTGCAAGCTGCCGGAACGCGGCTACTGGTTCGTGCCGACCGTCTTCACCAACGTCGCGCAGTCGTACCG
>JALYKU010000217.1 GCA_030774595.1 Chloroflexota bacterium
GCCGGAGATGATGCAGTCGGTGGTCGAGTCGGGTACGAAGATCTGCGCCGACATCAGCGAAGCGCGCGGGGAGATCGCCGAGCTCCGCGGGACCCTCGCCGCGCTGCTCCGCCCGGATGGGCTCCGGCTGGCCTCCGCGGGCACGCACCCGTTCTCGCACTGGCAGGACCAGCTCGTCACCGAGAATGAGCGCTACAAGTTGCTTGAGGAGGAGCTTCAGGACGTGATCCGCGAGCTCCTGATCTTCGGGATGCACGTGCACGTCGGGATCCCCGATCGCGAGCGGCGCATCGAGGTCATGAACGAGGCGCGCTACTTCCTGCCTCACCTGCTCGCGCTGTCGACGTCGAGTCCCTTCTGGCTCACCCGCAACACCGGGCTCAAGTCATACCGTCAGATCATCTGGCAGCGGTTCCCGCGCACGGGCATCCCGCCCGAATTCGAGTCGTACGACGACTTCGAGAACTACGTGGAGCTGCTCATCCGGACCAAGTGCATCGACGACGGGAAGAAGATCTGGTGGGACCTGCGCCCGCACGCGTTCTACCCGACGATCGAGTTCCGCATCTGCGACGCGGTCACGCGTCTCGAGGAGACGCTGTGCATCGCCGCGCTCATCCAGGCGATCTGCGCGAAGCTCCTCGTCCTCCGCGATCGCAACCTCGGCTTCCGCCGCTACCTGCCTCAGCTCATCCAGGAGAACAAGTGGCGCGCGATGCGCGGCGGGCTCGACGCGAACCTCATCGACTTCGGCAAGCAGACCGAGGTGCCGATGCGGCAGCTCGCCCTCGAGCTCCTGGAATTCGTCGACGACGTTGTCGATGCGCTCGGCTCGCGCCGGGAAGTGGAATACGTGCAGGTGATGATCCGGGAGGGCACGAGCGCGGACCGACAGCTGGCCGTCTTCAACGCGACGGGACACCTGCACGCCATCGTCGACTCCGTAGCGGCCGAGACCATCGCGGGCGTTCCCGAGCTCGCCTCCTGACGGCCGCGCCGCCCCAGGCCTGCCGCGACCTCACGGCGATCCTCGCGACATCCGTGCCGCCGGCAACGTCTCGACCATCCGCGACGCCTTCTTCAGGATCCACGTGCGGGTCCTTCGCGGGCTGGGCGACGTGAGCGAGGAAGAACTCGACGTGCCCGCCTGGTTCTGGGAGACGGAGCCCATGCCGGTGCGCTTCCGACTTCATCGCTTCGAGGAGCACCTTCGCCAGCACACCATCCAGCTCGAGAAGACCCTCGTGGGCATCGGCCATCCGCCGACCGAGGCCGAGCGGCTCGTGCGCCTCGTCCACAACGCGCTCGGTGAGATGGAGGCCCTGTCGCTCGGCGCGCCCGAGGTCGATATCGGCGCCCTGGAGCGCACTGCCAACGCGATCGGGGAGTTCGCGAAGCGGGTGAAGGAAGCGGCCGCGTAGCTCCCGGCGATCGACGACGCTCGGCCGCCTACCCGGGTCGGCGAAACTGGGTCCACGCCGACGGGGCGGGCCCGGACGGTCGGCGGAGGCCCGCTGAACGTCAGCTACCGTGCCGCAGCGCGCTCGCGGCGTCGGCCAGCTCGCGGGGCGTGTTCGTCGTCACCACGTCGACCCCCGCTGCGACCGCGCGCTCGAGCCTCTGGCGCCAGGCGCGCGTTCGCGCGTCGAGCGTCCACACGTCGACCAGCGCACCCCTGGCGTGAAGGAACGCCGCGGGGCCGTGCAGGCCGTCCCGGAGCATGCGCTCGAACAGGGTCAGGCGGAGGTGCAGCTCGCGCGCGCCGGGCACGAGGCGCACGAGGTCGTCGAGCCGCTCGCGAAGGTACTCGGTGGTCGGGACGGCGCGCCGGCGGGCGAGCGGGTGGGCGTCCAGGTAGCCGTACGCGCCACGCGTCCCGGGCAATGCGCCCGGGCGCGGCGTCCAATCCAGGTAGAACTGGGGGTCGAATCCCAGCGCCAGCGACGGGTCGACGCGCAGGAGCTGGCGCAGATTCCAGTCTGCGGGGCTCGTCACGATGACGCGGTGCCGGACGGGGTCCAGGAGCCGAGCGAGCCGAAGGGCACGTACCGTAGGCCAGGGCACCAGGTCCTTAGCGTCGAGCTCGAGGAGCGTCGTTCCCGGGGAGTCGCGGACGATCGCGAGCGCGTCGCGCAAGAGCAGGGGATGGCCCGCGCCGCGCCGCGGCATGTCGTGCGTGACCACGAAGTCGCCGCCGACGAGGCGGAAGTCGATCTCGACGCGCTCCGCGCGCTCCCGATAGCACTCACGGATCGCCGCGAGGGAGTTCTGCGCATGTGTCCCGCTCCACGCCGCGCGATGGGCGGTCAGCTGCAAGTGCGACGTCAGGCCAGGCGCACTCCGCTCGCCGGATCGAAGACGTGCACCCGCTCGGACGCGACGCGTAGACCGATCGGCTGGCCGATCGTCGCCGCGAACCCGGGAGGAGCGATCGCGCGCAGCAGCCGCGCGCCGATCTTCACGTCCACCATCTGCTCGCGCCCCATCGGCTCGACGACGTACACCTCCCCCGAAGCTTCGCCCTGCCCGGGAGCGACGATCTCGAGGTGCTCCGGCCGGATGCCGATGGTCGCCTGGCGCGGGCCATCGGCTCGCGGCAGGCGTGCCGCCGCGAGCGCGATCTCGATGCCCTCCGACGTGGCGATGACCGAGCCATCGCGTGCGCGGAGGTCCGCCTCGAGGAAGTTCATCGGCGGCGAGCCGATGAATTCCGCCACGAAGCGATTTGCGGGCCGCGCGTACAGCTCGTTCGGCGTCGCGTACGCCTGCAGTTTGGCGTCGCGCATGAGCGCGACGCGGTCGGCCATCGTGAGCGCTTCAAGCTGGTCGTGCGTCACGAATATCGCGGTGATGCCGACCTCTTTCTGAAGGCGCTTGATCTCCCCGCGCATCTCGTGCCGGAGTCGCGCGTCGAGGTTGCTGAGGGGCTCGTCCAGAAGGAGTATGTCCGGCCGCTTCACGAGAGCGCGGGCGAGCGCGACGCGCTGCTGCTGCCCGCCAGAGAGCTGCGCCGGCCTGCGCTCGAGGAGCTGGTCGACGCGGACCAGCTCGGCGGCCTCGCGAACGCGGCGCGTGAGTTGCTCCTTGCTCACGCCGCGCTGGATGGCGAGCGGGAAACCGATATTCTCGGCCACGGTCATGTGCGGATAGAGCGCGTAGCTCTGGAAGACCATGCCGATGCCGCGGTCCTTCGGCATGAGGTGGTCGACGCGGCGGTCGTCGAAAACGATGGCGCCCTCGGTCGGCCGGTAGATGCCAGCGACCATGAGGAGGGTCGTGGTCTTGCCGCAGCCCGACGGACCCAGCAGCGCCACGAACTCGCCGCTGGCGATCTCGAGGTCGAGAGCGTCGACCGCGGCGACGGAGCCGAAGCGCTTCGTGAGCCTCTCGAGCCGGACGCGCATCAGCCCTTCACCCCGCCCGCGTAGACCTTCATCAGCCGGTCCTGCGCGAAGAAGAAGAGGAGCAGGATCGGGGCGACGTAGTAGAGGCCGACGGCGGTCAGGAGGCCGTAGTCGACGAAGCGTCCTTCGTTGAGGATCGCCCGCAGCACCACGCTCAGGGTCTGCTGGGTGCCGCTCGGCATGAAGACGAACGGCAGGAGGAACTCGTTCCATCCCGATACGAACGCGAGGAGGCCGAGAGCCAGCAGGCCGGGTTTTACGAGCGGCATGACGACCTGCCACCACGTCCGGAGACGTGACGCGCCATCCACGAGCGCGGCCATCTCGAGATCCCACGGCACGTTGTCGAAGAAACCCTTCATGATCCACACACCGAACGGCAGTTCGAAGGCGGTCTTGACCAGGATGACCCCCACGAGCTGGTCGTACAGGCGCAGCTGGCGCAGGACGATGAACGTCGCAATGAGCAGCGTCACGCTCGGGAAGCTGTGCAGAAGGAGCACGCCACCGAGGAACGTTCGCCGCCCAGGGAAGCGGATCCGCGATAGCGCGTAGCCGGCCATCGAGGAGATGAGCAGTACGACGAGCGCCGTGGCCAGCGCGAAGATGAACGTGTTGATCGTCAGAGGGATGATCGCCGGTTTGAATCGGAGCGCTTCCACCGTCTCCGGCGCCCACAGGAATCGCCAGTTCTCGAGGGTGAAGCCGCCGATCGGCCGCAGCCCTTCCATCCGCGGGAAGAACGACCCGTACAGGAGCCAGCCGTAGAGGATGAGGATCGGGAGCGTGAAAAGCAGCAGGACGGCGTAGGGGATCGCGCTCGTCCAGCGGACACCGGCGCGCGGGAGAGGTTCCGCGATCGCTGTCACCCTAGGCCCCCAGGCGACCTATCACGTGATCTCCACGCGGGGCTCGGACACCAGATCGTTGAAGCGGAAGGCGCGCAGCAGGAACGCGCTCACGACCACACCGACGAGGACCAGGATCGCCGCCATCGCCGCGCCGAGTCCGATCTCGAGGTTGCCGTAGTAGCTCTGCAGAGCGGTGTGGAACGCCCAAAGGCTCCAGACCTCGGTGATGTAGAGACCGGGTCCTCCGTTCGTGGTGAGGAGGATGTACTCGTACGAGGCGAGCAGGCTCATCGTCTGGTAGACGAGGACGAACAGGATCGGCCAGCGGATCAGCGGCAGCGTGATGCGGCGCACGATCTGCCACGCGTTCGCACCATCAACGCGCGCCGCGCGGAATAGGTCCTCGGGGATGCTCTCGATCGCGCTGGTGAAGATGAGCATCCCGAGGCTCGCACCGACGAAGCCGTTGACCAAGAGAATGAAGAACCAGGGATCGGTGTTCATCCAGAAGCGCGGCGTCACGCCGAACGGAGCCACGAACTCGTTGATGATCCCGAACGGCGGCGGTGCGGCGGCCCACGTCCACATGAGCGCATACACGACGGAAGGCGAGATGCGCGGGAGCAGCCACAGCGCGCGGAAGAGGCCGCCCACCCGGTCCCTCACGTGCACGCTCAGCAGGGCAACCCCGAGCCCGACCAGGACGTTGAAGGACAACGTGAGGACGACGTAGATGACGGTGTTGCGGATGATGAGCCCGGTGAATGAGCCGCGGAAGATCTGCTCGTAGTTCCCCGTGCCGATCCACTGCCAGCCCGAAAGGCCCGTCGCGGTCGCGATGTCGGTGAAGCTCATCCCGAGGGTGAGCAGGACAGGGAGGAAGAAGAACACGATGACGAGGACGGCGGCGGGGCCCATGAAGAGCATCGCGGTGGCGTTCGTACGCCACCACGCCGCCGCCTGCGCGCCCCGCGCCAGCTGGAGCGCCTCCGTCCGTGCCATCGGCCGCCCTAGCGGACGATCAGCTCATCGCGCAGCTGCGTCCGCAGCTCATTCACCGCGCTGTCCGCGGCCTGCTTCGGCGTGACCTGCCCTTGCTCGACGGCCGTCAGGAACCGGAACAGCACCTCGTCGTACGACCCGTACTTCGGGTGGTTCGGGATGAACGTGGTGGAGCCGAGCATGTAGCTCGTCGCGAGCAGGAACTTGTCCTTCTGATAGGTCGGATCCTTCTCCTGCGTCGTGAGGATCGCGAGGTGCGCGCTCGTCACCGAGTGCTGAGAGTTGAGCTCAGGCGTCGTTGCGTTCGCGATCAGCCGGAGCGCGATCTCCTGCGCCTTGCTGCTCGCCGTGACCATGTAGACGAGCGGGTGCGACAGCGTGGTCGGCTTGCCGCCCCGCTGCGCCGCCGGAATGAGCGTGAACCCCACGTTGTCCCAGAGGGCCTGCTCCGGGACCTTGTACGTCGACTGCCAGTCCTTCCAGGTCCAGGTCCCCGCGTTGTAGAAGAGGATCTTTCCGGACGTGACGGTCTCATTCCATTGCTTGCCCTGTAGGCCGATGAACTGCTCCGGCGTGATCTTGTCGACCTTCACCGCGTTGTAGTGCACCTGGTAGAATTTTTCGAGCGCGCTCGGGACCAGAACGAGCTTGCCGCTCGCCTTGTCCTGCATCTCTCCCCCGTTCGCGTAGTACCACATGTAGAAGTCGTGTCCACGGCTCGAGCGGTGGTACCAGCCGCTGCCCGGCTCGACGATTCCCTTCGCTATGGCCTCCTTGGCCGTCGAGACCACGTCCGGCCACGCGAAGTCGCCCTTCTTCACCGCGTCGGGAAGGCCATCGATCCTGTCCTTCGCCCAGCCGAGCTTCGTGAGGAGGTCCTTGCGGTAATACAACGGGCGGGCCTCGGTGTCCTGCGGTACCGCATAGGTCTTCCCTTTGAGCTTCATCGCGTCCCAGAGCGTCGGGATGACGTCCTTGAACTTGCCCTCGTACGTCTTGAGGAGCGGGTCGAGCTCGACGATGTAGTTGGCCGCCGCCCACGGCGCCATGTCCTCGTGGCCCGCCACGATGATGTCCGGCGCTTGTTTCGCCTCGGCTGCCAGGACGAACTTCTGCTTGTAGTCGTCCCAGCTTCCGCCACTCTCGAACGTCGCCTCGAGCTCGACCTTCGTGCCGTCCTTCTCGAGCTCCTTATTCAGCGTCTCCGCCGCCGCGACCAGGTTGTCGCGCCGGTAGTAGGAGGGCGCGTCGGGGCCGATCGTCCAGGCGGTCAGCTTGACGGTGCCCGCGGGCGCCACTTGCCCGCTTCCCTGCTGCACCGGGGTGGTGCTGCACGCCGTGGCGGCCACCAGCGCCCCGGTGGATATCAGGAACCGCCGCCGCGAAAGCCGGATGCCCTCGCGCGCCACGCGACCTTCAAGCGTGTGCTTGTTCATCCCAGGCCTCCACGCCAAACTCGGCGGGAGTGTACTTCCGCCACCGCATGAGCCGGGGGAAGCCGAGCGGCCGGCCGGCGACCAATCGGTGAATCGCGAGACGCGGCCGCTGACCGTGGCCCACCGCGGTGCGAGCGGGCTCGCGCCACCGAACACGCTGCGCGCGGTGGAGGTCGCGATCGACTTCGGCCTCGACTTCATCGAGGTCGACGTCCATCTGAGCCGCGACGGCGAGCTCGTCGTGGTGCACGACGCCGAGGTGCGGCTCGGTGGCCGGAGGCGCGCGGTGGCGGGCCTGGCGGCCGCCGACCTCGCACGCGTCGAGCTGGGGGAGGGTCAGGGCGTGCCGCGGCTGGCCGGGGTGCTCGCCCTCGCGCGCGGGCGGATCGGCGTGTATGTCGAGCTGAAGGGCCCCCGCACTGGCGTGGCGATGGGCGACCTCGTGCGCAGGCGCGGCGCGGACGGCGTCCGGCTGATCTGCGGCTCCTTCGAGACCGCGCTCGTCGACGAGCTGCGTGCCGCGGCGCCCGCGGTCCCCC
>JALYKU010000218.1 GCA_030774595.1 Chloroflexota bacterium
GGCGTACCTCGACCGCGTGCTGGTGGCGACCCTGCGTGAGCGGATGGCGGCCGCCCGCGACGGGGGTCCCGGTTTCGCGGTCGCGCTCGGCGAGGTCGAGGTATCGCACCAGGCGGAGGCTACGCGCCGCGCGATCGTGCACCGCGTCATCCGCGCGACGTTCGGAGGCGCGACGACGCTCTTCGGCGGCGACGTTGCCGCGTATCGCTACGGCGATCAGGGCGTCGCGCTCGTATTCAGTACCGGGACACGCTTGGACCGAGGCGATCTGGTCGCCGACGCCCTGCGGCAGCGGCTCCACGAGCTGCTCCGTTCGATGACCGCCTGCGTACGCGCCTTCAGCCGAGCGCAGTGGCGGATCCGTGCCGGTTCGGCCACCTGGTCGGCGGGAGTGCCGACCACGCTCGCGCTCCTGCGCCTTGCTCAGGAATCCCTAGCAGGGGACGAGGAGCGGAGCGTGGCTTGAACGACGGTGCCGTCGCTAGGCGACCGCTCTGCGGCTCTTGAACATGCGCCAGACCAGCAGCGCGATGACCGCGCCGATGATCGAACCGACCAGTCCGGCGGCCGTGAACTCGAATGAGCCGCCGCCGAACAAGAGTGCGCCGAGCGTACCGCCGACGAACGAGCCGATGATGCCGAGCACGATCGTGCCCAGCCAGCCCATCGGGTCCGGTCCTGGCACCAGCGCTCGCGCGATGAAACCCGCGATCAATCCCATGATCAGGAACAAGATGAGTCCCATATGTGTGGTGTCCTCCTTTCGCGTGTTCGCATGCGGAGGTTGATGCATCCGGCGTGCCTCCCGGCGTCTGGAAGGATGCACGGCGAGCGTTAGATGGCTCAGTCGTACTGCTCACGTCCGCACGAGCGTCTCGCGGCGCGCGCGCGGATCGTCCACGGTTGCCGCGGTGCCGTGTGGCGAGCGGACCGAGGCGTGCCCGGAGGATGCGCCACGTCCGAGGCGGACCGTGTCGGCGATGACGCGGCACGCGCCCCGCGGCTCCTAAACTCGGCCGCATGACCGTCAGCGCGTCCGCGTCGAAAGCGGCGGCCGCCAGCCTCTCGGTCGACGACGCGCTCGCGCGGATCCTCGGGCGGGTCCGGCCGCTGCGCGCGCATGAACTCCCACTCGCTCCTGACCTCCAAGGCCAGACGCTCGCCGAGGACGTGACGGCCGAGCGTGACGTCCCGCCCTTCCGCAACTCGGCGATGGACGGCTACGCGGTGCGCGGAGCCGACGTGGCCGAGGCACCCGTCCGGCTGCGCGTCGTCGGGTCCATCGCCGCCGGCGAAGTCCCCGATAGGGGCGTCGGCCCCGGCGAGGCCGTCCGCATCATGACCGGCGCCCCGATGCCGGACGGCACCGACACCGTCGTGCGCGTCGAGGACACGGATGACGGCACCGAGGTCGTCACCGTGACGGCCGCGACGCCCCAGGGGCTCTCGGTACGCCAGGCGGGCGAGGATCTGCGAGCGGGCGAGATGGTGCTCCGGCGCGGGACCGTCCTGCGCGCGGCAGAGATGGGAGTGCTCGCGGCGATGGGAAGGGCGCGGCTCCTCGTCATCGGGCGCCCTCGGGTCGCCATCCTCTCGACGGGCGACGAGCTCGTCGACCTGGACGCGCCGCTCGGACCGGGCCAGGTGCGCGACGCGAACCGCTACTCGCTGGGCGCCGCGGTCGCCGCCGCGGGGTGCGAGCCGTGGCCGCTCGGCATCGTTCGGGACACCGCGGAAGCGCTGCGCGCCGCTCTGCGCGAAGCCGCCGCGGCCGACTGCGTCGTCACCAGCGGGGGCGTTTCCGTCGGTGACCACGACCACGTCAAACCGGTGGTGCAGGAGCTGGGGACCATCGACTTCTGGTCCATCGCGATCCGTCCGGGGCGTCCACTCGCTTTCGGGGAGCTGCACGCCGGGGACAGGATGACGCCGATATTCGGGTTGGCCGGCAACCCGGTCTCCGCGCTGCTGACCTTCGAGCTCTTCGTTCGTCCTTCGCTGCTGCGCATGGCGGGTCGCACGAAGCTTCAACGCCCTCGTACAGCGGCGACCCTGCGCGACACGATCGAGAAACCGCGGAGCCTGCGCTTCTTCGCTCGGGGCGTATACGACGGCTCGGACGATGTGCGCACCACCGGGCCCCAGGGCTCCGGCATCCTGCGGTCGATGGCGCTCGCGAACTGCCTCATCGACGTCCCCGAGGGCGTCGCCCGCGTGGGGCCCGGCGAGCGCGTGAGCCTCATCCTCACCGATCTCCCCGAAGATCACTGATGGAGGGCTCACCAAGATGAAGGCGTCGGACCGCGCGCTCAGCCACGTGGACGAACGCGGCCAGGCGCGCATGGTGGATGTCGGCGCCAAGCCGGACACCGAGCGGCGCGCCGTCGCGCGCGGGCTGCTCCGCGTGTCGCCTGCGACGCTCGCGCTGGTACGCGAAGGCGAGGCGAAGAAGGGCGATGTGCTCGCGGCGGCACGGATCGCCGGGATCATGGGAGCGAAGCGCACGAGCGACCTCATTCCGCTGTGCCACCCCATCGCGCTTACTCACCTGGCCGTCGACATGGAGCTCGTCGCCGACGGCATCGCCATCGAGGCGACCGCGGCGGCGACGGGGCCGACGGGCGTGGAGATGGAGGCGCTGACCGCGGTGACCGTCGCGGGTCTGACGCTCTACGACATGCTCAAGGCGGTCGAGCGCGGCGCGCGGCTGACAGACGTGCGACTTGCGAGGAAGTCGGGCGGCGCATCCGGAGCGTACGAGGCGGAGTGAGCGCTCGCGTCTCCGTGATGCGCGCGGGGATCATCACGGTGAGCACGAAGGGTCACGCCGGCGAGCGCGCCGACGAGAGCGGGCCGGCAATGCGCGAAGCGCTGGCCGCGGCCGGGATCGAGGTGCTCTCGGCGGAGCTGGTCTCGGACGATGCCGAGCGCATCGCGGCCGCGATCCTGAGCGCCGTCCAAAAGGGGGCCAACGTGGTGCTCACATCCGGCGGTACCGGTCTCTCGCCGAACGACGTCACGCCCGAGGCGACGCGGCGCGTGATCGAGCGCGAGGTTCCCGGCATCTCCGAGGCGCTGCGGCTGCGCTCGCTCGAGAAGACCCCGCACGGCATGCTCTCGCGCGGCGTCGCGGGGTCGCTCCGCGGCGCGCTCGTCGTGAATCTGCCCGGGTCGCCACGCGCCGTGCGCGAGTCGCTCGAGGTGCTCCTGCCCGTGCTTGCGCACGCCGTGGAGCTGCTGGCGGGTGAAAGCGGTGAGGCGGGCCACGCGGCCGGTCGCGCCGGCTGAGGAGGCCGAAGATCAGGGTCTATCTCGAGGTCGGCACCAAGCGGGTATTCGCCGCGGCTCTCGAATGGCCCGGGTGGTGTCGAAGCGGACGGGATGAGGAAGACGCCCTAGACGCGCTTGTCGAGTACGGTCCTCGCTACAGATCCGCGCTTGCGCGAGCGGGCCGAGGACTCAGGGTCCCGAAGAAGTCATCCGATCTGCATATGGAGGGGCGTCTCGAGGGCAACAGCACGACTGATTTCGGAGCTCCTGCAAAGGTGCCGCACTGGGACGAGCTGTCCGTCGATGATGCCGAGGCCAAACGGCTTGCCGGGATCATCAAGGCGTGCTGGAAGCGGTTCGACCAGTTCGCGGAGGCCGCCGAGGGCAGGTCTCTGCGGAAAGGGCCGCGGGGAGGCGGGCGGGACCTCGACAAGATGAGAAAGCACGTACTCGAGGCGGAGGCGGCCTACCTGTCGCAACTTGGTGGTAAGCCGGAATCTCCCGCCAAGGACGTGCCGGCGCGGTTGGCTCGCGTCCACGAAGAATTCCTGGACGCGCTCTCAGGTCGGATCACGGGCGAGATCCCATCACGGGGACCTCGCGGCGCGGACCGCTGGCCCCCGAGATACGCCGTTCGGCGGGCGGCCTGGCACGTCCTCGACCACGCCTGGGAGCTCCAGGATCGGATGGAATGAGACCTTACTTCGAGCTCACGGACCGGAACGCGAGCAGCCTGGGTCTCGGTCGGCCGCAGTTCGCCTGCGCTCTCGCGAGAGCGCATCATGCCGTGCGCTATCTGCGGTCGATGCCGAGCACGTCGCGCATGCGGATGTAGCCGAACACCGCGTCGCGGTCGAGGACGCCGATGATGGTGCCATCGCGCACGACCGGCAGGAGCGGGGACTCCCCGAACCTTTCGACGGCTGTGAGGAGGCGGTCTTCCGGAGTGACCGTGGCCAGCTCGTCCGTCCGCCGCATCACCGTGTCGACCGGGGTCGAGGCCCATTGCTCCTGCTCGACCTTCCGCAGATCCGCCGCACTCACGAGCCCCAGGAGGCGCGTCCCGAATACGACGGGCGCGGCTCGAAGGTTGTGCGGGAGGAAGTGGTCGCGGACGAGCGCCGCCAGCGAGGTGCCGCTGGGTACGGCGGTGAATTCGGTCGACATCAGCTGCGCGACCGTGGCGCCGCCGACGGCGCTGCCGATCCGATCCTGGTGCAGCGCCGCGCTCGCGGCGTTGTAGAGGAAGTACCCGATGAACGCGTACCAGATGCCGAAGGTGTTGTGGAAACGGACGAGGACGACGAGGCCGAAGAGCGCCAGCAGGCCCGCGACGATCTGACCGCCGCGTCCGGCG
>JALYKU010000219.1 GCA_030774595.1 Chloroflexota bacterium
TCCACTTCATGCGTGACTTCACGCAGCTCGGCCTCGATCCGGCGAAGTTCGACCTGACCGTCGTGAAGGTCGGCTATCTCGTGCCCGAACTCTTCGACGCCGCGAAAGGCTGGGTGCTCGCGCTCACACCCGGTGGCGTCGATCAGGACATCGTCCGGCTGGGCCACCGCAGCTTGGAGCGGCCGATCTATCCGCTCGACCCCGACATGCCGGCGCCCGACCTGGCGCCGGTCATCGTGCACTAAGGCAGTTACAGAACGGAACCAGTCCGGCGGCGTACTGGCCCGTTTGGGGCCTACCCGATGAGAAACCCTCGGAACGGCGTTAGTGGGGCGAGTGAATAACACCGAGACGACGCCCGCGCCCGCCGTGGTGGGCCGTCAGATCGGCCAGGTCCTCGCCGGCCGCTATCGCCTCGCGATGTTCAAGGGCGGCGACGAGATCGCCGACGTGTGGCACGCGCTGGACGACTCCACAGAAATGGTCGTCACGCTCGAGATCCTGCGCGACCGCGACAACGAGCCGGCACGCCAGCGGTTCCTCGCCGAGGCGCAGCGCATGGCGGCGATCGAGCGGCCCTCCGTGATGCGCGTCGCCGCGATCCACAACGATGCGACAGAGACCTTCATCGTGTTCGAGCATCTGATCCCGCTGCCGGTGGTGCTCACCGGGTTGACCGCGGTCGCGAAGGACGCCCGTCCGGCCACGCGGGCCGCTGAAGAGGCTGCCGCGCTCGCGGCCGCGCGCCCGCCGCAGACCGTCGAGCCCTCTACGCTGTCCGCTGTTGCGGGGCCGATGCGGTCCGCCGTGACGCCGGAAGCCGCGGATGTCGCGGCTGCTCCCGCGATCGTGGACCTCGACCGATCCGAGCCGTTGGCCCCGCGAGTCACGGCACCGATCCCGCGCTTGTCGGAGGCGCTGCAGGCTGTTTCGCAATCCCTGACGTCCGTCACAGCAGAGGTTTCGGCCGCGATCGAAGCGCCGCGCCTCATTGCGGACGTTCGTGAGCGCCTGCGCCTCCTGCATCTGGACGCGATCTTCACGGCCGCCCGCGCGCGCGTTCCGCAGAGCGTCGACACCTCGGGGGTGACCACGCTCGTCGATCGCATCACGCCGCTCGTCGATCGCGTGAGGTCGCTGTTCGCCAGCGTGATCTCGCAGTTCGATCGCGCGGCGGCAGTCGGCGATCGCGTGACGGCGCGCACCCGTCAGCTTGCAGGTGGCGTATCCGCGGCGCGTGCTGCATCGGCCGCGCGTGTTCCGCCGGCTCGCGCACCGAAACCCGCGAAGGTCGAACGACCTCGCTCCAGCGCTTCACTGCCGACCTTAAAGCTGCCGCATTTCAACGTGGCGGCGCTTGTCAATCCTCTCGCCCGCCTTCGCCCGAACCGGAAGGTCCTCGGCGCGGCGGCAGCGCTGCTCCTCGCGTTCGCCGTCTTCGGGACGCCTCTGGGCGACCAGATCGCCCCGCTGGGCGACGAGATCGCGAACGCCCTCCGAACCGTGACCGCGGGATCGTCCGCGGTCGCGCCGTCGACCGGGCTACAGCGCGCACCGTTCGAGGTACCTCCGCTCAGCGCGTACGGCGCCGCCTTCGAGTCGCAGGGAACCTATCCGACGACGGCTCCGAACGGAACGATCGAGTGGGTCGTCGCGCTTCGCAACACCGGATCGGCGAGTTGGTATCGCGGCATCGAAGGCGCGCAAGCGGCGCTCGCGCTGCCGGACGGCACCGGCGTCGCGGTCCAATCGACCGACTACGTCGGGCCCGGGCAGGTCGGTTGGTTCGTCGTTCACTTCCGAGCGCGCGCCGAGCTGGGCACGTACACGGTGCAGCTCCTCCCGCGCATCGACGGTCGCGGACCGCTGACGGACCTCGGCGTCTTCGCGGGCGTCACGGTCGCCAAGAACCCGTAGCGTCGCGTCATGCGACGCATCGCCACTGTCCTGACGCTCCTGCCGTTCACGCTCGTCGCCGTGCTTGCGGTCGGGCTCGCGATCGCCGGACGCCTCTCAACGCACGATGCGGTGACGGCCGCATCGGCTGCACCGACCGCGAGCGCGACGGTTGTCGTCGTGCC
Source organism: Chloroflexota bacterium (assembly GCA_030774595.1). Next base: position 2,082 of record JALYKU010000219.1, read on the forward strand.
CGCGACGACCAGCACACCGCCGTCGCCGAGCGCGAGCGCCGCGACAACGGTGGCGAATCCAACACCGAGCCCCACGCCTACCGCGTCCTCGTCATCTCCCGCGAACGACGCTTCGGAGATGCTGCGCGTGCACAACGAGCTTCGTGCCGCGGTCGGCGCGCCCGCGGTGCGCGCGGACGATCGCGTCACTCTCGCGGCGCAGCGACACGCGGAGTATCTCGCTCAGAACAACGCACTCGGTCACGATGAGACGCCTGGGGCGCCCGGCTTCAGCGGCGTGTTCGTGCGCGATCGGCTCGCAGCGCAAGGCTTCACCGACGCGAACGCCAGCGAGGTGGCCACGTCGTTCAGCTCGGGCACCGAGGGTGTGCGGTCGCTATGGGTCCTCCCATATCACCGCCTCGGCCTTATGCATCCGCAGGCCGTCGTCGTGGGGTGGGGCCACGCGGAGGTGGCGGGCCGCTCCATCACGGTCGG
>JALYKU010000220.1 GCA_030774595.1 Chloroflexota bacterium
GACGTCAGGTGTGCGCTACCCACTGGCGCTGTCGACTGCGATTCGGCTTGCATCGACGCACCCCGCGGGGTTCACCGTCGGCGGAGTCGTGATCGCGGAACGCCACACCAAAGAGAGAAGTGAATCGGCGCGATTGCTCGCCAAAGCTATCGAAGGATGCAGGTACTTCATCTCGCAGACCGTGTACCACGCCGACGCGACTGAGCGGCTACTCGGCGATTACGTGGATGACTGCCAGCGCGCGGGCGCAGAGCCTCGGCGAATCGTGCTGACGTTCGCGCCGGCCGGACGCGCGAAAACGATCATGTTTCTGAAGTGGCTCGGCGTGCACATTCCATTGGAGACGGAGACCGCGATCCTGAGCGCCGCGAATCCCATCGCCAGATCGATCGAGATCTGCCGCGACAACCTGCGACGCATCCTTGACCACGACTACGCTCGGCAGATCCCACTCGGCATCAACGTTGAGAGCGTCTCGATCAACCGCGACGAGATTGACGCGAGCGTGGATCTGTTCCGCGAACTGGTGAGCGTTGTCAGAGGGTCGCTCGGGCGCGCTTAGAGCGAGCGCGCCACGTCGCGGAGCGCGCGCACGCCGGCGAGCTCGAACTTGTAAGGGAACATCACGTTCGCGTGGTCGATCCCAGCGCTGGCGAGCGCGCGCAGACGTGTCCCGACCTCGTCGGGCGTGCCGGTGATCATCGCGGGGCGCGCCTTGAGCCAGTCGGCGCCGCTCGTCTTGGCCCGCGCTCCGAGCTCAGCCGCGGTCTCTAGGGTCTCGCGCCGCGTCGGCGCGACGAGCACCTGAACGAACAGGCTGCGCTTGAGGGTCGCGGGATCGCGGCCCACGGCCTTGCACGCTTCTGGCAGGGCCTTGTTCAGCTCGGCGACGCGCTCTTCGGCAGACTGACTGGGGTTCGAGAAGTTGAACCAGTTCGCGTACTTCGCGGCGATGCGCATCACACGCGGCTTGGTGCCACCGATCCAGATCGGCAACGGCTTCTGCATCGGCTTGGGTGAGCTGACGGCATCTTCGATCCGGTAGTGCTTGCCGAGGTAGGTCGCCTTCGGCTGGGTCCACAGCCGCGTGCAGATCTCGAGGGTCTCCACGAGCTGCGTCACTCGCGTTGGGGCGTCGGGGAATTCGTAGCCGTAGGCCTTGTACTCGACGTCCTTCCAACCGGCGCCGACGCCGAACTCGAGGCGCCCGCCGGACATCTGATCCACGCCGGCCGCGATCTTCGCGAGCAGCGCTGGATTCCGGTACGACTGCGATGTGACCATCGGTCCGATGCGGATCTTCTTCGTGTCGATCGCGAGCGCGGCGAGCAGCGTCCAGGCCTCGAGACAATCGGTCGCGACCGCATCGGGGCCGAGGAACAGGTGGTCAGAGACCCACAGCGCGCGGAAGCCCGCGCTCTCCGCCTCGCGCGCGATCCCAACGACATCCGCATAGCTGAACCCGAACTGCGGCTCGATCTGAACGCCCAGATCCATCAGCCGTTCTCCTCCGCGCGTCGTGCCTGCTCGTCCTCTTCGGCCGTCAAGCGAAACATCATGTGCCTTCCGGTCACTGTGAGCGTCGCGAGCATGAAGCCAGCGAACGCCGACACGCCTGCGTTGACATACGGATCCATGCTGATCGCGACCGCGTCGAACACGAAGATGAGCGTCGCCCAGATCGCGAACGTCACGAGCGTCTCGCGCAGCTGGAACGTGATGGGCCGACGTGGTTGTCGCCGTGCCGGACGCCGCTCCGGCGGCAGCGCGGACTCGGCGGCGATCCGCCGGCGCCGATCGGCCCGCATGACTCGCGCGACCCACCACACGCAGCCGACAAGGATCGCCGCCTCGGCTAAGGCGTTCAGCGGATGTCCGACGGCGATCGAGAGCGGGATGAACAGCAGCGCGCCGACTGCCACGATGGTGGCAACCGTGGCGCTCGCGATGACGAGAATGCGGCTCGCGCTCACGCGCGACACCGGCGCGACTGAAGCATCTACCTACGACATCGCGCGGTCGAGCACCTCGACCACGTGAAGGACCGGCAGCCGCGACCCGCGCGCGCGGAGCCCCGCCTCGATCTGCAGCATGCAACCCGGGTTCGCGCTGACGACGGCCGCCGCGCCGGTCGCGAGGATCGCGTCCACTTTGCGCGTCAGTAGGCGGTCCGAGTATTCAGGCTGGGTGAGGTTGTACGAGCCCGCGCTCCCGCAGCACACGTCCGCGTCGACCATCTCGATCAGCTCGAGGC
>JALYKU010000221.1 GCA_030774595.1 Chloroflexota bacterium
CGGCACCGCCGCCGAACGCGGCCCCGTGGACCTGCGCGACCACGGCCTTCGGACAGGCGTCGACAGCCTCGAAGGCAGCGGCCATCCGCTCCGCGTCCGCGACGTTGCCCTCGTGCGACAGCTCGAGGCTCGCCGCCATGTGATCGAGGTCGGCGCCGGCGCAGAACGCAGGTCCGGCCCCCCGCAGCACCACGACCCGCACCCGGGCATCGTGGGCGAGTCCGCCGAACGTCTCGGCGAGCCCGTCGAGCAGCGCCGGGTTCAGCGCGTTGCGACGCTCGGGACGGCTGAGCGTCACGGTCGCGACGGTACCGTCACGAGCAACGTCGAGCGCGCTCACATCCGGAAGACCCCGAAGCGCGTGGACGTGATCGGGGCGCGCGACGCCGCATCGAGGCCGAGGGCCAGCACCTTGCGCGTGTCGAGCGGATCGATCACGCCGTCGTCCCACAGCCGCGCGGTCGAGTGGTACGGATCGCCCTCGCGCTCGTAGCGCTCGACGGTCTCCGCCTCGCGTGCGGGATCGCTGCCCACGGTTGTGAGAACCCGAGCGGCCTGGACCCCGCCCATCACCGAGATCCGGGCGTTCGGCCACGTCCACAGCTGCCGCGGTCCATACGCGCGACCGCACATCGCGTAGTTCCCGGCGCCGAACGATCCCCCAACGATCACGGTGAACTTCGGCACGTTCGCGCACGCGACCGCCGTCACGAGTTTCGCGCCGTCCTTCGCGATCCCACCGGCCTCGTACTCGCGTCCCACCATGAACCCGGTGATGTTCTGCAGGAACAGCAGCGGCACGCCACGCTCGCACGCCAGCTGAACGAAGTGCGCGCCCTTCAGGGCGGACTCCGAGAACAGGATCCCGTTGTTCGCGAGGATGGCGATCGGGTGGCCGAAGAGACGCGCGAACCCGCAGACGAGCGTCTCACCGTAGAGCGACTTGAACTCGTGCAGCACCGAGCCGTCGACGAGTCGGGCGATCACCTCTCGGATGTCATATGGCTCGCGCAGGTCGCGCGGGATCATGCCGTAGAGGTCGCCGGGATCGACCGCGGGGTCGACGGGATCGGCGACGTCCCACGCGCGCGTCGTGGCCACGTTGAGGTTCGACACGATCTCGCGAACGAGTCGGAGGGCGTGATCGTCGTCGCGCGCCTCGTGGTCCGCGACGCCGCTCACCCGCGCGTGCACGTCTGCGCCGCCGAGCTCCTCGGCGGTCACGTCCTCGCCGGTGGCCGCCTTCACGAGGGGCGGCCCGCCGAGGAAGATCGTGCCCGTACCGCGAACGATCACCGTCTCGTCCGACATCGCCGGCACGTAGGCGCCCCCCGCCGTGCACGATCCCATCACCGCGGCGATCTGCGGGATGCCGGCGGCCGACATCCGCGCCTGGTTGTAGAAGATCCGGCCGAAGTGATCTCGGTCGGGAAACACGTCGGCCTGCAGCGGCAGGAACGCCCCGCCGGAGTCGACGAGGTAGACGCACGGTAGGCGGTTGTCCGCGGCCACCTCCTGCGCGCGTAGGTGTTTCTTCACCGTCATGGGGAAGTACGTGCCGCCCTTCACCGTCGCGTCGTTCGCGATGACGACGCACGGCTGTCCGTGAACGGGGCCGATCCCGGTCACGATGCCGGCGCCGGGAGCCGCGTCGTCGTAGAGCCCTTCGGCGGCCAGCGGCGAAAGCTCGAGGAACGCCGCGCCGACATCGAGCAGTCGGTCGATCCGCGTGCGAGCGGTGAGCTTTCCCCGGGCCTCGTGCTTCGCGAGCGCCTCTTCGCCGCCGCCGGCGCGGACCCGTTCGAGCCGCCGCCGGAGGTCCTCGACGAGGCTCTGCATCGCTGCAGCGTTGTCGCGCGAGGCCTCGCCCCGGGTGTCCGCGTGTGTGGAGAGTCGGGGCATCGCTCCTCCCGCGACGCCCGTGACGAGCGCCGTCCGGCCACCTTACCGCGGCACCAGCGCCAAGGTTCGCTGCGGCGTAGGGTAGGAAGACCTTCGGATGGATCGGCCGATGGATCAGGTGCAGGCTGCGGCGGACGGGCTCTCGCTCGAGGAGCTGCGCGCGGCCGTGCGCACGTTCGCGGAGCGCGAGATCGCGCCGCTCGCGGCCGAGATCGATGCCACCGACGCATTCCCGCGGCAGCTCTGGCCCGGCCTCGGGGACCTCGGCGTGCTCGGTCCTACCGTCGCTCGCGACCAGGGGGGAGCCGGGCTCGGCTTCCTCGAGCATCTCGTCATCGTCGAAGAGATCTCCCGTGCGTCGGCCTCGGTGGGGCTTTCCTACGCCGCCCACTCGAACCTCTGCGTTCACAACCTATGGACGAACGGGACCCCCGCGCAGCGCTCGCGGTGGCTGCCAGCGCTGTTGTCGGGCGAGCACCTCGGGGCGCTCGCGATGAGCGAGCCCGATGCCGGTTCCGACGTGCTCGGGTCGATGCGCTGCGCGGCTCGGCGCGTCGACGGCGGCTGGCTCGCGAACGGCTCCAAGATGTGGATCACGAACGGGCCGGAGGCCGACGTGGTCCTGGTGTACATGCGGACCGAGGACGGCGGCGGGGCGCCGCCGATCTCCGCTTTGATCGTGGAGCGTGGGATGGATGGCTTCCGGAGCGCCCAGCATCTCGACAAGCTCGGGATGCGCGGGTCCGGGACGTGCGAGCTGCTGTTCGAGGACTGCCTGATCCCCGACGATCACATGCTCGGCGCACCCGGAGACGGCGTGCGGGTGTTGATGTCGGGTCTCGACACGGAACGCCTGGTGCTGTGCGGCGGCCCGATCGGGATCATGCAGGCGGCGCTCGATCTCGTGCTCCCCTACGTACGCGAGCGGCGGCAGTTCGGCAAGCCGATCGGATCCTTCGAGCTGATGCAGGGGAAACTCGCGGACATGTACGTGGCGCTCGAGTCCTCCCGCTCGTTCGCCTATCGCGTCGCCGCGGCGTTCGACGACGACCCGTCCGTCCAACGCTCGGCCGACGCCGCCGCGAGCCTGCTGCATGCCTCGGAGCGTGCGGTCGAGGTCTCGCTCGAGGCGATCCAGGCGCTCGGCGGGGCAGGGTATCTGAACGAGAGCGACGCCGGGCGCCTGCTGCGCGACGCGAAGCTCTACACGATCGGGGCAGGCACGAACGAGATCCGTCGGATGCTGATCGGACGCAGCCTCACCGGCAACCTGGCCGACAACCTGGCCGACAACCTGGGATGAGCGCGCTGTCCGGCGAGGTGTGGCGCCCGACCGAGGCACAGGTCGAAGCGGCGAACGTGACGCGGCTGATGCGTGCGCATGGCATCGAAGGCCTCGACGAGCTGCTTGGTCGGTCCGTCGCTGACCCAACGTGGTTCTGGGACGCCGTCGTCCGCGACCTGGATCTCGAGTTCTCGACCCCGTACGAGCGTGTCGTCGATCTGTCGGAAGGCCCCGAGTGGGCCACGTGGTTCATCGGCGGCCGGACGAACGTCGCGCGGCAATGCGTGGATCGGTGGGCGGAGCGCACGCCGACCGCGCCGGCCGTCGTGTGGGAGGGCGAAGACGGAGAGGTCCGATCCGCGACGTACGCGGAGTTGCGCCGCGTGACCGACGGCGTTGCACGAGCGCTCGTTGCGCTCGGCGTACGCGACGGTGACACCGTCGCGATCTTCCTGCCGTTGGCGATCGAGGCCGTCGCCGCGCTGATGGCGTGCTCGAAGCTGGGCGCGATCTGGGTGCCGATCTTCAGCGGGTTCGGCCCCGACGCGGTTGCGGGCCGGATCGCCGACGCCGGCTGTCGGGTCGTGATCACGGCGAACGGGTCGCTCCGCAAAGGCTCTCTCGTGCCGATGAAGGCGGTCGCCGATCGCGCGATCGAGATGGCGGGCACCGTCGAGCGTGTGCTGGTGTGGGAGCGCCTCGCCTCGTTCGGGGAGCTCCGGTCGGGCCGCGACCATCGATGGGCCGACGCTGTGGACCCCGACGGGCCCGCGGTCGATGCACGACCGCTCGATACAGAGCACCCGCTGTTCATCGCCTACACGAGCGGCACCACCGGCCGCCCGAAGGGCGCGGTCCACGTCCACGGTGGGTTCCTGGTGAAGATCGCCGAGGAGGTCGCCTACCAGGTCGATCTGCGCCCAGGCGAGATCTTGCATTGGTCGACCGACCTCGGATGGATCATGGGGCCGTGGGAGGTGGTCGGGGCTCTGGCGCTCGGCGCGACCGTGTTCCTGACCGAAGGCGCGCCGACGCATCCTGGTCCCGACCGGCTGTGGGAACAGGTCGAAGGTCACGGCATCACGACGCTCGGCGTCTCGCCGACGCTCGTGCGGGCGCTGATCGCGGCCGGATCGTCGCCCCGCGAACACGACCGCTCGACCCTGCGCATCCTGGCGTCGACCGGCGAGCCGTGGAACCCCGACGCCTACCTGTGGTTGCACCGGGAGGTGGGCGACGAGCGTCTGCCGATAGCCAACATCTCCGGAGGGACCGAGGTCGGCGCGTGCTTCCTGGCGCCGCACCCGGTCGTCCCCTCGAAGCTCCTGTCGGTCGGCGGTCCAGCGCTCGGGATGGACCTCGACATCGTCGACGCGGTCGGGCGAAGCGTGCCCGACGGAGCGGTCGGAGAGCTCGTGTGCCGGCAGCCATGGCCGTCGATGACCCGGGGGATCTGGGGTGATCCGGATCGCTACCTGGATGCCTACTGGCGGCGGTTCCCCGGCATGTGGGTGCACGGGGACTGGGCGAGCCGCGACCCCGACGGGTACTGGTTCCTGCACGGGCGAAGTGATGACACGTTGAACATCGCCGGCAAGCGGATCGGTCCGGCGGAGGTCGAATCGGTTGTCGCGATGCACGCCGCCGTCGCCGAGTGCGCTGCCGTCGGCATCCCCGACCAGATCAAGGGTGAGACGGTCTGGGTCGTCGTCGTCGCGAAGCCGGCCGCAGACGTGTCCGAAGACGAGCTCGGCGGGGAGATCCGCGGCCTCGTGCGCACACACCTCGGCGGATCGTTCGCGCCCTCTCGGGTCGTGCTCGCGGCCGCCCTGCCGAAGACCCGCAGCGCGAAGATCGTCCGCCGCGCCGTGCGGGCGGCCCTGACCGGTGAGGACCCCGGCGATGTCTCGACGCTGGAAGATCCGGAGGCGATCGAGGCGATCAGGGTGGCGGCACAGCCCTCGACGGGTCCCCGCGGGGGGCATCGCGAGGGGTGAGCAGCGATCGGCGTACCGAGCTAGCCTCAGGCCCGTGAGGAGCCGGTCGGCGGTCCGCACCCGCGTCCCGCTCGTGGCGATGCTGTCCGCGGACGCTATCTCCATGGCGGGGAACGCGGCTGCCCTCGTCGCGATCCCCTGGTATGTGCTGCAGACCACGGGGAGCCCGTCGAAGACCGGCATCACCGCAGCCGCCGCCATCGTGCCGGTCATCATCTCCGGTGTCGTTGGTGGTGCGTACGTCGACCGACTCGGTTATCGCCGCGCGAGCATCGTTGCCGACCTGGCGAGCTTCGCCGCCGTCGCAGCGATCCCCTTGCTGCATGCCACGGTCGGCCTCGCGTTCTGGCAGCTCGTCCTGCTCGTGTTCCTGGGGGCGTTGCTCGACGCGCCCGGCGTCACCGCCCGAGCGTCGATGCTCCCGGACATCGCCGCGCCCGCGGGGTGGAGCCTCGAGCGGGTGAGTGGCGCCGCGGCGGCGGTGAACCGCGCATCCCGCCTCGCCGGCGCGCCGGTCGCCGGGCTGCTGATCGCGTTCGTCGGACCCACGAACGTGCTGTGGATCGACGCCGCCACCTTCGTGTTCTCGGCCGCAGCGATCTGGCTCGGGG
>JALYKU010000222.1 GCA_030774595.1 Chloroflexota bacterium
GCACACGGACGTGCTGCGCGATTATCTCGCGGCGCGAATTCCCGAGGCTGCGCGCTCGCTGACGACCACCGAGCTTCTGGAGGCGCTGCGGGCGGACGCGCCGGTGCCGCTTCCGCGCCTCGCTCCCGTGCTGCTCGAAGCTGATCTCATCAAGTACGCCAACCGCGCGGTGTCTACCGAGCGGGCGCGCGAGCTCGCGGGTGAGTCTCGCGCCATCGTCGATGCGGTGGAGGACGCGGTCGTGCAGCGCGCACGCGCCGCAGCGCCGGAGCGTGCCGCGTGATCGATTTTACCGGCGTGACCTTCGGCGCTCCACTCGTGCTCCCCTTGCTGCTCCTGATTCCGGGGTGGTGGTTCTGGCGCCGGCGACAACGGGCGCCGGCCATCGTGTTCTCGCGCGCGGATGTCCTGGCCCAGGGGCGCCGCGGCGGCGGCAACACTCGGCGCGCCTTGAACACGCTTCGCGTGTTGCTGGTGGCGGGACTCGTCCTCGCGCTCGCCCGTCCGCGCTCCGGCGCGCATACGGAGAACGTGGACAGCGAGGGGATCAACATCGTCATCGCGATCGATCTCTCGAGCTCGATGCTGTCGGAAGACTTCCAGCCGCAGAACCGGTTGGAAGTCGCGAAGGAAAAGGTCAAACAGTTCATCCTGGGCCGCCACACCGATCGCATCGGCCTGGTGGCGTTCGCCGGAGAGGCGCTCACGCAGGTGCCGCTCACGGTCGACTACCCGGTGTTGCTCGCAGCCGTGGACAACCTCCAAGCGGGGCAATTGGAAGACGGGACGGCGATCGGCACGGCCATCGCGACCGCGGCCAACCGCCTGCGCAGCGCCCCCGGGCATTCGCGTGTTCTGATTCTGCTCACCGACGGCGAGAACAATCGCGGAGCGATCGATCCGCGCACCGCGGCGCAGGCGGCCGCCGCGGTCGGCGTCAAGATCTACACGATCGCAGCGGGAACGGAGGGAATGGCGCCCGTTCCGGTCGGGCGCGGACTGATGGGCATGCGCTACGAATACCGGCCGGTGGCCATCGACGAGGGGTTGCTCCGCGACGTCGCGGTGAGCACGGGCGGGCGCTACTTCCGCGCCGTGGACGCGGCGGCACTGCAACGCATTTACGCGCAGATCGACCAGCTCGAACAGGATCCCGTGCGCGCACGCACCTACGTGCGGTACACGGAAGAGTACCGCTGGCCGCTCGCGGTCGCGCTCATCGCCCTTGCGCTCGAGGCGCTTCTCAACGTCTGGCGGGGTCCCTTGCCATGAACGTTCCGTTCGTCGACATCCGATGGGCTCTCCTCGCTGCGCCGGGAGCGGCACTCGTCGTGGCGGCGCTCGTGCTCTGGTCGTATCGCCGCCGCGCGCAGCGGCTCCGCCGCCTGGCGTCCGAATCGCTCGTGGCGCGGCTCGTGCCACCCTCTTCCTCGCGCGCGCCCTGGATTCGCGCGCTCCTTCAGGGAGCCGCCGTGCTGTGCGCTGGAATCGCGTTCGCCGGTCCCCGGTGGGGAACGGAGCGGACCGTCGAGCGCAGGAGCGGCGTCGACATGGTGCTTGCCTTGGATGCGTCGCTCTCGATGCTCGCGACCGATGTGCGCCCGAATCGTCTAGAGCGTATGAAGGAGGAGGCGCGGCGCTTGCTCGCGCTTTCCACGGGGGATCGAATCGGATTGCTCGCATTCGCCGGACGGAGCTACATCCTGACGCCACTCACGATCGACCGCGGTGCGCTCGAGCTCTTCCTCGACAATCTCGATCCGTCGGTCGTCGGGCAGGCAGGGAGTTCGCTCTCCCGCGCCATCCGGCAGGGGACGGATCTCCTCGTCGCAACGCAGACGGTGAGCGATCGTGCACTGGTCGTCATGAGCGATGGCGAGGCATTCGAACCGATCGAGGAAGTGACCGCAGCCGCGACACACGCAGCGGAGTCCGGGGTAACGTTGATTACGGTTGGATTCGGGACGGAGCAGGGAACGACGATTCCCGTTCGGAGCTCGCAAGGAACCACGGCGAAACGTGATGAGAATGGACAGATCGTGACTACGCGCTACACGCCGGCATCGCTTCAGGCCGCGGTGACGTCCGGCCGCGGTGTGTTCATCGACGCGGCGGCTACCGACAAGGCCGTGCGTATTCGCGGCGCGCTCGCGCGCCTCCGCCGACAGGCCCGTGCGACGGAGAGCGAGAACGCACAACGCGCGCGGTTTCAGCTTTTCGTCATCCCGGCGCTCCTCTTCACTCTGCTCGATAGTGTGCTCGCCGAACGTCGAGGGCGGCGCCGGCGTGCGCCCGCCGCCGCGGCAACGACTGCCGTGACGGCGCTTCTCCTTCTGGTTCCAGCCGCCGCGCACGCGCAAGGGGAGAGCACTGGCGATCGGCTCTATCGCGCCGGTCGCTATGCAGAAGCGGCGGCGGCATACCAGCGTGTGATCCGGTCGACAGCCGATTCTCCCCGCCTCGAATACGACCTTGGCACTGCCCTCATGGCGGCCGGCCACCTCGACGAAGCCGTCTCCGTGTTGGAGCGCGTCGTCGGGTCCGCTACCTCGCCGGAGCTTCGCTATCGCGCGCTCTACAACCTCGGGCTCGCGTATCTGAGGCAGGCGCGCGACGCGAGGCCGGGTGACGCGTCGAACGCATTCGCCGCCTCCGTCGAGGCCTACAAACGTGCGCTGCAGATGCGTCCCGGCGAGCGCGATGCCAAATGGAATTACGAGCTCGCCGTGCAGGAGAAGTCGCACGCTTCAGGCGGCGGCTCGAGGCCGCAGCAGAAGAGGTCGCAATCGGAGCAGCAGCGTCCCTCGTCGGGTCTCGATCGTCGCCAGGCCGAAGAGCTTCTGAGCAGCGCTCAGCGCGAGGAGCGCGACGTGCAGGCGCGGAAGCAGCGCGAGAATCAGCCCGAGCGCCCGCCCGCCGGCAAAGACTGGTGATCGCCGCTCTCCTTGCTCTCGCCGCGCAGTTGGCGGCACCCCGCGCGGGGGTTGGAGACAGCGTGCCGCGTGTGCCTGCGATCGTCGCTCGCGCGCCACTGGACACGAGTGCGCTCGTCAACTTTCGCGTGCTCGTGCAGCCGGAAACGGTGTACGTCGGGCAGCAGGCAACCTATCAGCTGGGCGTATTCCTCGACGAGACGGTGCGCGATCGAATGCGGCGGATGGAAGCGCTGGCGCCGGAGATGCGCTCGATGATGGCGTATGAGCCGCCGTCACCGCTCGCCAACTTTCCGCTGCGCAATGCGCTCGGGCATCGCTA
>JALYKU010000223.1 GCA_030774595.1 Chloroflexota bacterium
GTCTTCGCCCGGTCGACAGCGAGCACAACGCGCTCTGGCAGTGCCTTGTCGGAGAGGATCTCGACACCGTCCGGCGTGTCGCGCTGACCGCGTCCGGCGGCGCGTTGCGCGATGTACCGCTCGAAGCGCTTCCGGGCGTCACGCCCCAGCACGCGCTTCACCACCCGACGTGGAAGATGGGGCCGAAGGTCACGATCGACTCGGCCACGCTCGTGAACAAGGCCTATGAGGTGGTCGAGACACGTTGGCTCTATGGCCTCGACTACGAGCGGATCGACGTCGTTTACCACCCAGAGAGCGTCGTGCACGCGCTCGTCGAATATGTCGACGGGAGCGTGAAGGCGCAGCTCGCCGAGCCGGACATGCGCTTGCCCATCCAATACGCGCTCCTGTGGGACCGCGCGCCGTCGCCGGCGCCGCGCTTCGACTGGAGCGCCGCACGCACTCTCCACTTCGGCGAGATCGACGTCCGGCGCTACCCCTGCTTCGCCGTCGTCCTCGAGACCGCGCGTTCTGGCGACCTCGGCGCAATGGTCGGCTTGTCGGCCGCTGACGAGCTCGCAGTCGAGCGGTTCCTGCGCGGAGACATACCGTTCACGGACATCGCCGACCTTCTCCGTCGCGGCGCGGAGCTCGGCGCCCGCGCGAAACAGTCACGGGAGCCCGAGCTCGACGAGATCATCGCCATCGACGCTTCGGTGCGCGCCTCGCTCGGAACGCCGGCGGCGGTCGCCTGATGGGCGGTCTCATCCAGTTCTTCGCGCAGAACCCGCTCGCGATACCGCTGTTCCTCGTGATGTTCACGCTGATCATCGCGGTGCACGAGTTCGGTCACTACATCACCGCGCGCCTTCTCGGCATGCGTGTCCTCGAGTTCGCCTTCGGCTTCCCGCCGCGCATCGTCGCGATCCGCCGAGGCGGCATCGACTACAGCGTCAACGCGATCCCGTTCGGCGGCTTCGTGCGGATCCTTGGGCAGGACGACTTCGCGATCGAGCAGCGTGGCGCCGGCGACCCAGGCTCGTTCACCGCGAAGCCGTGGTGGGCCCAGGCCATCGTCCTTGCCGCGGGCGTCACGATGAACTTCGTCCTCGCGATCGTCGTGCTCACCGCGGCGTTCATGATCGGCACGGAGGCGCCGACCGGCATCGTGAGGGTGGAGGAGGTCGCTCCGGGTTCCCCGGCCGAGGTGGCCGGGATCCAGCCGCTCGACGTTGTGCGGACGATCGACGGCAAAGAGATCACCCGCACCAGCGATCTGCAGACGTACGTGTACAGCCACGCCGGCAAAGAGGTCACGATCGTCCTCGATCGTGGCGGCCGGACCGTCGGCCCATTAACCGTCGTGCCGCGCGCGACGCCGCCCGAGAATGAGGGCCCGCTGGGCGTGAAGCTCTCGGAAGTCACCAGCCCGCCGACGGCGCTCGCGCCTCCGCAGGCCGTCGTCCAGGCCCTTCGGCTCACGGGGGATGTGGTGTCCCAAATCGCCGACCTTCCTGCGCAGCTGTTCGCGCGCCCGGCGGGTCAGCCGGGCCCACCGCCCGTCGGCGGACCCATCGAGATCCTCCGGGTCACCGCGCTCGTGAGCCAGGCAGGGCTCTCGGCGTTCCTGAAGCTCGTCGGCGTGATCTCCGTGAATCTTGGCGTGCTCAATATCATCCCGTTCCCGGGACTCGACGGCGGACGGCTCTTCTTCGTGCTGCTCTCGGCCGCACTTCGCAGGAGGATCTCGCCGCAGGTCGAGGCCGCGATCCACGCGATCGGATTCGTGCTCCTGCTCGGCCTGCTCGTCGTGGTGAGCGTCGCGGACATCCGGCGCGCCGCCGGAGGCTAGCTCCCGAGCCGCTGGGCGAACATCCAGCGGTGTCCCTCGAGGTCCTCGACGCGGTACTGGCGCTGCCGCTCGTTCGTCTCCGGTTCGCTCAGGATCTTCGCGCCGCCGCGCTTCGCGCGTCCGAAGTGCGTGTCGACGTCGTCGATCATCACGACGACGCCGTCGACGATGTACGGCGTCTCGAGCCACTGGCGCGCGAGCGCGCACGCTTGGGCATGCCGGCGCGGTCCTTGGTACGCGTCGGTCGGATGGCCGACCAGAACCTCGGCGCCGTCGAGGTCGAGGACCACATCGGTCACCGTCCCGACGCCGTCGTGGAATCGCTGTTTCTCGCGGAAGCCGAAGACCTTGCAGATCCACTCGGCCGCGAGACTCGCATCCTCGTACGCGAGCATCGGGATAACGCGCTGCTCAGTCATGGTC
>JALYKU010000224.1 GCA_030774595.1 Chloroflexota bacterium
GACCACAGCGCGGACTGGCCAGCTCCACGACGGAGCAGGATCACGAACAGAGCCGCGAAGCCAATCGACCCAAACGCGGCTCCGAGGATGCTCGCGACCACGTGGCTCGCCAGGAATACGGTCGTCGCGGTGAATCTCGCGTAGTCGGCGAATGCAGTTTGCGGCGGCGGCTGATGGTCAAGGGTCCCGAGAAAGAGGAGCACTGACCAGAGCGGGGCGGCCCAAACGAGCAGCCGCAGGTACCGGTCGAGTCGATCGCCAGTCAAGGACTGGATGGCACCCATATCCTTCCGCTCCGGTTCATGCTCCTTCCACGGCGGCAACTTCCGTGCGCTGAATGCGCACTAGGTCGCACGTTCGCAGGGCCTTGACCTCGGCTATTCCGGCCGTCGGGGCCGTATGCCGTCCTGGCCGTGAGCGGCGAGCAGGGATCGGCTAAGACGACGCAAGGGCGCATCCTGCGCGCCCTGCACGACCCGAACGAGACCCGCGAACGAGCACGATCTTGCCATCGCGGCACGCAACGCGCGGATGATTTGCTTTGACCAGCATGATTCGGCCGCGAGCGTCCGACTCGAGGCACCGAATGCGACGGACGAAGCGACAAAGGCCGCGAGAGCGAGCGGCGCGACGAGGCGCCTCACGATCCGCGCCTCCGTCCCCAAGCGCGCGACCGTAACCGCGCCACTGCGCGTCGCATGACTCGGAGTCATCAGGTGCGGATGCAGGCGCATTAGATGTCGAGCTCCAGAAGCAGCGGCTCGCGCTTGATCGCGGCGATGACGTCCTCCGGCGGCCCCTCCTCCGCGTCCAGGTCCTCGAGGGACCCGTACACCGCAAGACGGGCCTCGCTCGCGTCGCGCGGCGTCGCGCCCTTGTACCTGTACAGCGCGAAACGCCCGCCTCTCGTCCAGGCGATGCTGCAGCGCCATTCGGCCATCTTCTGGTCGACGCATTCGAAGTCCGCGATGAGCCAGCGGCCAGTGAAAGCCTGCTGGACCAGCTTCTCGTCAGCGCCGTAAGTGTCGACGACGATGCGGGACAGTCCCGCGCCGGCGTCCGGCGTGCTCTCGCCTCGCTGCTCCGCATCCTCGACGGCGCAGGCGACCATCATGCTCAGGAAGCTGTCGAGATCCTGCTTCGGGTCGATGGATCGAAATCGCGGCAGCTCGCGCGAGAGGCTCGGTCCGGGGCTGAAGGTGCGGAAATCGTGCGTGCTACGGACAAGCTGCACGATGCGCGGATCACTGTCGGGCAGCCCTTCGACGTAGCGTGCGAGCCTCGAGAGTCCTTTGGCGCCGCGCAGGTTGCGAGCGTCGTTGGGGAACTGGGCGACGCGCTTGTACAGCCGGCGGGAGTGCTCCTCGATGCCCTCCGCTATGACCGACGCCCAGGTGGCTTTCTGCTGACGTGCCGTCATGCCTCTCCGGCTGTCCCTCGCTCTCCTCCCTGGCGTCAGCAAGCGTCGTGCCACGCTTGATAGCATCACGAACAAGCGAGCCACGCGAGCTGCGAAAGCTGCTCGAGCCGACGCCGCAGCGAAGGAGGCGAGCGAAGTGACGCCGCTCTCGAGCGATGGCCACGAGGGGTGAGTCCGATGACCCGCGACACCGCACTGATCTACGTCCGCGTGAGCCGACTCGACGGCGACGATCGCCCGCGTCGCCCAACGCGCGGCATACTTTTCGCCTGATGTCATCACGGGAATGGACGGCCGTCGTGTACATCGGGTACGCGTTCGGGATGCAGGGGGTCGGCGTCGGCCTCTGGAAGGGGTCGCCGGCCGCGATCGCCTCAGGCGCCTCGCTGGTCGCCGCGATGGCGCTCGCGACGAACGCGTGGGGCATCCGCTCCCGGATCCCGGTACTCAACAGCTCACGGCGGGGCGTAGCCGCCGCCGGATGGGCGGTGCTCGCGGGCGTGGCCCTGCTGACGATCCTCACGCTCGCCCAGGACACGCGCGTCTCGAGCGCGGTCCGCCCGATCGCCGCGCGCCCATCCGCGGGCGCGAGACCGGCGGGTGACTACGGCTTCGTGTTCCCGCCCCTCCCGGCCTCCGCCGACCCGGGCGAGGACGGCACCGGTGCGGCCCCGTCCGAACGCGGGACCGCCGCGGCAGCCACGCCCCCCACGACATCGCCCCGGGCACCCACGCCCACTGCGGTACCCGCGGCGGTCGACACGGCGCCGCGGCCGGCGGCCCCGACGGGTTCAGTTCCGCCGCCCGGTGCCGCTCCAAGCCCCTCTTCGCCTGCACCCGCGACGACGCCCGTACCGACGGTCCTGCGGACCCCTGCGCCGACCACGGCGCCGACGCCCGTGAGGACGGTCGCGCCGACCCCGGTGCCCACGATCGTTCGCACGCCTTCGCCGACCCTTCCGCCTCTGCCCTGACGGGGGTCTTCCCGCCGTGCGGGCGTCGCTCCGT
>JALYKU010000225.1 GCA_030774595.1 Chloroflexota bacterium
GCCCAAGGGCCGCCGCGACGATGAGCGCGAACCACGACCGCTCGAGGAGGTACACGACGACCGCGGTACGCCCGGGACCGATCAGCTCGAGCAGCGCCGCGATCGCCGGGCTGCGTCCGCTGCCGAACGCGAACTCGTCGAACGGCACCTCGGCCCCGAAACGGAGGGCCGCCGCGGCGGCCGCGATCGTGGCGAGCGCCACGAGGATCGCCGCAAGCAGGAGGCTGCCCTCGCGCGCGACCGCCGCCACGCCGAGCCGCGGGGATCGCGCGAGGAGGACGAGCGCGCTCAGAACGCCGCGGCGAGCGCGGCTCCCGCGGCCTCGTCGGTCGCGTCGTCGATCGCGCGCCGCGCGCGACCCTCCGCGATCGGCGGATCGCCGTCGTGCAGCTCTTCGGGCACGTCCGCGCCGAGCATGACGAGGTATTCGATCGACCAGCCGCGGCGCACGGCGTCAAGCGAGTAGCCACCGCCGCCCATCGCCACCCACGGAAGACCGCGCCCTCGGAACGCCGTCACGCAGTGCGCCCGCGCGCGCGTCGACACCTGGAGGTGCGTCAGCGGGTCGCTGAAGTGGGAGTCGATCCCCTGCTGGGTGACGAGCACGTCAGGCTCGAACCGATCGAGGAGCTCAGGCACGACGGCATCGAACGCGCGGACGTACGCGGGGTCGTCGGTGTATGGAGGGAGCGCCACGTTGATGCTGTATCCCGCACCGCGCCCGGTGCCGCGCTCGTCTGCGAAGCCCGTCCCCGGGAACAGCGTGCGCCCCGTCTCGTGGAGCGAGATCGTCAGGACCCGATCGGAGTCGTAGAACGCCGCCTGCACGCCGTCGCCGTGATGCGCGTCGATGTCGACGTAGGCGACCTTCAGCGCACGGTCGGCCAGGAGGCCGCACGCGATCGCGGGGTCGTTGTAAATGCAGAAGCCCGACGCCCGGGCGGCCATGGCGTGGTGCAGGCCGCCCGACCCGTTGAATCCCGCGCGCAGATCCCCCGCGAGCACGCCCTCCATCACCACGAGCGTCGCGCCGGTGGTGAGCAGCGACGCTTCGTGCATGCCCGCGAACGGCGGCGTGTCGCCCCAGCGCTGCAGCCCCCAGCGCGGGTAGTCGCGCTCGGGCTCGCGCGAGGCCCGCTCGACGGCCGCGATGTACTCGGGGCGATGCGCGCGCCCGATCTCCGTGCTGGTCGCCTCGCGCGGCGCCAGCACCGCCGCCTCCGGATGGTCGAACGCGCCGAGCGCGGCCAGCGTGTCGTGTACTCCGATCAGCCGCTCCGGCCTGAGCGGGTGGTCCGGCCGGTAGACGTGCGCCGCGAGGCGAGGATCCCAGACGAACGCGGCGCCCTGGGTCAAGACCTGCCGAGCGTCTCCATGAGCTCCCGCCACTCTCCCGGCGACATGCCGCTCGACTCGCGCTCCACGTCCTCGCCCGCGAGCATCCGGCGCACCGCGGCGAGCGCTTTCGCCGAAAGCTGCACGGCGCCCATCCGGTGGTCGACGAACGCGTCGTACGTGAGCGGCACCCAGCGCTTGACGACGTCGAGCAGGGCCTCGGCGTAGACGCGGATCTCGTACTGCGCGTGCGCGTCGGCGCGCAGCGCCACGAAGCCCAGCAGGTTGTGCAGGTCGATCTTCCAGTACCACTGCGTGTAGAAGTTGAGCGTGAGGCCCATGCGCGCGAGCTCGCGGGCGAGACCGATCCCGTCTTCGACGGCGTCGCCCCGTCCCGTCTCGCCGAGGAGCCGCTCGTAGTGGTCGTACGCGCGCTCGGCGTCGGCGCGCAGCATCTCGAGGACCCGCCGCGCGAGGGTCGGCTCGAGCACCTCGCCGCGGCCTTGGCGGTTCGCCGTGGCCTGCGTGGCGAGCTGCTCGGGCTCGGGGACGTAGAACTCACGGTCGAGGATCGAATATCGCCCGCTCGTCTCGTTGATGTTCGCCATCCGGTGCCGCACCTGCTGCCTGGCGACGAAGATCGGCAGCTTCATGTGCACCTTGAGCTCGCACATCTCGAACGGCGAGGTGTGGCGATTACGCATCAGGTAGTTGATGAGGCCGGCGTCGTCGCGCCGCCGCTTGGTGCCGGCCCCGTACGACACCCGCGCGGCCTGCACCACCGCGGCGTCGTCACCCATGTAGTCGATGACCCGAACGAAGCCGTGGTCCAGGACCGGGATGGGCACGTAGAGCAGCTCTTCCATCGCGGCCGACGTCGCGCGCCGGGTGCTCGAGACGTTGGCGCGGAGGGCCTCGATGTCCACACGCTGCTCGGGGCCGACGCGCGCGAGGACTTCCGTCGCGGGACTGGCCCGCTCCTCCGTCCGCACGCGGGGGAGTCTATCGGGGGGCCGCTACGTCCGTCAGCCCGTGCGGCGGATGGCGGGTGCGCCGACCTGCGCGGCGATCTCCTCGCGCTGCCTGACGACGAAGTACGCGACCAGGAGCTGCGTCAGCGCGAGAGGATCGCTGTGGCGAGGCTCCGTTCCGTCGATGTAGGTGCCGATCTCATCCGGCCGCAGGTGGCGGTGGGAGTGCATGTGCTCCCATAGGCGCTCCTCGACCTCGGCCGCCTTGGTCGCGTCCAGGGTCCCATCGATCTCGAGCACGTCCATGGCCCGCTGCTCGTCGGACGCGGGCTCACGGCGGAGCGCCGGACGCTTTCCGCCGTCGCCGACTTCCAGGATGTCGTCGAGCTCGAGCTTCGGCAGCCTCGTGGTCTGCGAGAGGCGAACGTTGAGGTGCGCGTCAGAGCTCTCCAGAGCGACTCCGCTCGCGGGTGCGAAGCGCACGACCAGGTCGGCGTACGCGCGCTGCGGCTCGATGTGCCGCCGGAGGTCCTCGCGGCGCTCTTCGATCTGGCGCTCCACCTCTTCGATCGCGTAGCCTCGCTGAGCCACGTCCCGCTTGATCTTCCAGTGCCGCTTCAGCTGCGGATCGGGATCGAGCCACACGCGGACGTCGAATGCCTGCCTCAAGACGTCGTTGAAGAGGGGGAAGAGCCCGCGGATCAGCACGATCGGGCCGGGTCTGGATTCCTCGGGCTCGCCGAACGTGCCCGTGCCGTGGTCGTACACGGGTTTCACCACGCTTTCGCCACGGCGAAGCAACCAGATCTGCTCCTGCATGAGGTCGATGTTGTTCGCCGCCGGGTCGAGCGCCGTCACCCCGAGCGCCGCGCGTCCTGCGCGGTCGTGGAGGTGGTAGTCGTCGAGGCAGATGTTCACGACGTTCTCTTCGCCGAAGATCTCGACGAGCCCGCGTGTCAGCGTCGTCTTCCCGGTGCCGCTGTCGCCCCCTACCGCGACCATCACCGGCCGCGCGCTCGCGCTGCCGCCCGTCGCGTGCCACACGCCGGAGTCGGGCCTGGTGGGCCGATGGACGAGGAGGTCGGCGACCTGCGTCTGGTGGCGGCGGTCGTACGCGATCAGGCGAACATAGCAGTCGGGATGCGCGGCCCGGCACGCCGCGAGCTCGGCCTGCACCTCGCGGGAGGTCTTCGCGGCGAAGAGCGGGAGTTTCCACATGGTCCAGTAGTGATCGCCCGGAGCAGGCGCGCGCGTGTACTCGACCGCGGGGACGTGGCCCGCCGCGAGCAGCGGATCGATCTGCCGGCCGAGCTCGGCCCCGCTCATCTGCGGCAGATAGGAGAACGTCCCCAGCCTCATCGCGCCGCCTCGACGGTGTCCGGACGGTCCACCTCATCGAACTCGAAGGCGATCTCGCCCCACAGGTCCATCGCGAGCCGGAGCTCGGAGGAGCGCTTCGCGGCGGCCGTGAGGATCTCCCTGCCCTCTGCGACGACGTCGCGCCCCTCGTTCCGGGCCTTTACGACGGCCTCGAGAGCGACACGGTTCGCGGCGGCGCCGGCCGCATTGCCCTGCGGGTGTCCCTGCGTTCCACCCCCGAACTGCAGCACCGCGTCGTCGCCGAAGATCGCGACGAGCTCCGGTATGTGCCACACGTGGATGCCGCCCGATGCGGCGGGGAACACGGCCGGCAGCGACGCCCATGACTGCGTGAAGTGGATGCCCCGCTCGAGGTCCTGCGCGATCGTCTCCTCGCGCAGGAGGTCGTTGATGCCCATGGTCGAGGCGCGGTTCCCCTCGAGCTTGCCGACGACCGTGCCGTTGTGGACGTGGTCGCCGCCGGCCATGCGCAGCCATTTCGCGAGGACGCGCCAATGGATGCCGTGGTTGCGCTGGCGGTCGATGACCGCGTGCATGGCGCGATGGCAGTGCAGGAGGACGCCGTTGCGCCGGCACCAATGCGACAGCGAGGTGTGGGCCGTGAAGCCCATCGTGAGGTAGTCGGACATGATGATCGGCGCGCCGAGCTCCTTCGCGAATTCGGCGCGCTCGTAGACGTCCTCCATCGTCGGCGCCGTGACGTTGAGGTAGTGCCCCTTGCGCTCGCCCGTCTCTGCCTGCGCCTTCAGCACCGCCTCCATGGCGAACTCGAAGCGCGCGCGCCAGCGCATGAACGGCTGCGAGTTGATGTTCTCGTCGTCCTTCGTGAAGTCGAGGCCACCGCGCAGGCACTCGTACACGGCGCGTCCGTAGTTCTTGGCGCTGAGGCCGAGCTTCGGCTTGATGGTGCAGCCGAGGAGCGGCCGCCCGTGCTTGTTCAGCTTGTCGCGCTCCACCTGGATGCCGTGCGGCGGCCCTTGGAAGGTCTTCAGGTACGCGACCGGGAGGCGGAGATCCTCGAGGCGCAGGGCGCGGAGCGCCTTGAAGCCGAACACGTTGCCGACGATCGACGACATCATGTTGACCACCGAGCCCTCTTCGAAGAGATCCAGGGGATACGCGATGTACGCCATGAGCTCTTCCCCGGCGCCGGTCGGCTCGATGCGGTAGGCGCGCGCCTGGTACCGGCCGAGGTCGGTCAACAGATCGGTCCACACGGTGGTCCAGGTTCCGGTCGAGGACTCGGCCGCGACCGCCGCCGCCGCCTCCTCGGGCGCCACGCCGGGCTGCGGCATCACCCGGAACGCCGCGAGGATCTCGGTGTCGGACGGCGCGTGATCCGGGTCCCAGTACGTCTCGCGATACTCGCGGACGCCCGCCTGGAACGACCGAGCTCTGGCCTGGTGCGATCCCTGCGCGCTCATTGCCTACCTCCCCTTCGCTCCCACCGCGACGCGCGTAAGCCTAGGCTGCGTGTCCGCAGAGCGCCAAGGGCAGGCCCTGCCCGTGCGCGATGAGCTCAGTCGCGTGCGTGCTCCCGCTCCCAATCGCTGCGGAGCACTTCCGAGAGCCACACGTCGTGCCACCTGCCGCCGGTGAAGAAGTGCTCGCGCCGCCGCCCCACCTCGCGGTAGCCGACGCGCTCCTGCGCCCGCTTGCTGCCCTCGTTCTCGTCGTACGCCTCGGACATCAGCTTGTGGAGGTTGAGCTCGCGGAAGGCGTAGCGCGTGCGCAGGGCCATGGACTCGCTCCCGTATCCCTTTCGCCAAGCGGTCTTGTCCCCGATGACGGTGCCGGTCATCCCGTGCGCGGCGATCCAATCGATGCGGTGGATCCCGCTCGCGCCGATGACGCGCCCTTCGGCCTCCATGATCCAAAACACGTCGTCCTTCGACTCCCCGATGCGCTTGAAGAACTCCTCCTCCTGGTACAGCGCCATCGCAGTGTGCCGCGCGAGATAGCGGGTCACCTCCAGGTCCGCGAACCAGTCCACGAAACGCGGTGGATCGCTGTCGTCCGCGGGACGGAGCGTGACGCGCGCCCCACGAAGCAGCGGCCCATACATGGCGCGTCAGGATACCGGCGGCTTCGTGAGCGCGGCCTCCAGCAGCACGTCGTCGCCGCGTTTGTCCCCGACATCGAGCTTCGCGCGGATGCGCGTGGGGTGGATGCGCAGCGTGTTCGACGAGACCTTCAAGCGTCCGGCCAGCCCGTCGCGGCGGAGCTGCGTGCCCTCTGACCGCACCTGCTCGAGCGGCGGTCCGGTCCGGCGGCGATGCCGGGTGGAGGCGGTGAAGATCAGTCGGGCTCCTCCTCCAGTCGCGCGAGCCGCTCGCTCTCGTCCTGCGTCGACAGCGCGTCGAGCAGATCGTCGATCTCCCCATCGAGCAGACGATCGAGTCCCGGCAGGTTGTAGCCGAGGCGGCGGTCGGTGAGCCGGTCCTGCGGGAAGTTGTAGGTCCGCATCTTCTCCGAGCGCTCCCCGCTTCCGATCTGCGCGCGCCTGGTGTCCCCCTCCGCCGCGTCACGCTGCTCGCGCTGATGGGACAACAGGCGCGAGCGGAGCACCGCCATGGCCTTCGCCTTGTTCTTCAGTTGCGAGCGCTCGTCCTGGCAGGTCACCACGATGCCTGTGGGCAGATGCGTGATGCGAACGGCGGAGTCCGTGGTGTTGACGCCCTGCCCCCCGTGTCCGCCGGCTCGGTAGACGTCGATCTTCAGGTCGGCCTCGTCGATCCCGATGTCCATCTCTTCGGCTTCAGGAAGCACCGCGACCGTTGCAGTCGACGTGTGTATCCGCCCCTGTGCCTCGGTCTGCGGGACCCGCTGCACGCGATGGACGCCGGACTCGCGCTTCAGCCGGCTGTAGGCGCCGCGGCCGGCGATGCGGAAGATGACCTCCTTGAATCCGCCCTTCTCCGATCCGCTCTGCGAGAGGATCTCGAGCCTCCAGCGCTTCCGCTCCGCGTACCGGGCGTACATCCGGAACAGGTCCGCGGCGAACAGCGCCGCTTCCTCGCCGCCGGTCCCTCCGCGGATCTCGACGATGACGCTCTTCTCGTCGAGAGGGTCGCGCGGGACGAGCTGGAGCCGCAGCTGCTCCGTCAGACGCTCCGCGTCCTTCGCGGCGATCGCCTCGTCCTCGCGCGCGATGTCGCGAAGCTCGGTGTCGTCGCTCTCCACGAGGCCCCGCGCCTCCGCGAGCCGGGACTCGGCGTCACGTAGCCCGCGGATCGTCCCCGCGATGGGCTCGAGCCCGGCGTGCTCCTGCCCGATCGCGCGCATGCGGTCACGGTCGGACTGCGTCCCCGGATCGGCGAGGGACCGTGAGAGGTCGTCGTAGCGCTCCTCGACCTGCGCGAGGCGTCTGCGCAGGCCGGGGGTGAGAGCGGTCACGCGGCATCGCCCGCGAGCGCTTCCTGGAGCGACGCCACCGCGACCTCGATCATCGCCGGCTCCGGGCGGCGGGTCGTGATCCGCTGGAGCAGCAGTCCCGGCGCGACCGCCAGCCGCATCAGCGCATTGCCCTCATGGCGCGCGCCGAACCGCAGGATCTCGTACGAGATCGACGCCACCGGAACGACCAGCGCGAGGCGTACGACGAGATCGGCCACCAGGTTGACGCGCGGGATGAACGCGAAGATCACGATCGAGAGCACCACGACGAAGAGCAGGAACGCCGTCCCGCAGCGGGGATGCGCCGTGGGGTACGGCTCGATGTGGGCGACGTCGAGCGGATCGCCGTGCTCGAAGGCGTGGATCGTCATGTGCTCGGCTCCGTGGTACGCGAACACCCGGCGGATCTCGGGAAGCCGCGAGATCGCCGCGAGATACCCGATGAAGAGCGCGAGGCGGATGAACCCCTCCGTGACGTTGAGCAGCACTGACGACCCGACGGTCGCCCGCAGCAGCTGCGTGGCGGCGTACGGGACGCCGACGAACAGCACGAGCGCGACGCCGAGGGCGACCACCATGGCGCCCTTCGCCCCGCCGTCCGACTCCGCCTGCCGGTCCTCGGCGAGCTGGACCTGGGCCGAGCGCATCAGCATGCGGATGCCGTGCGCGAGCGATTCCCAGAGCACCACCAGGCCGCGGACGAACGGCAGCCGCGCCACGCGCGAGCGCTGCAGCGGCGAATCCAGCGCCTCCCGGTAGCGGTAGATCTCGCCGCTGGGCCGGCGACACGCCAGCGCGAGCGTCCGCCGGCCTCGGATGACGACGCCCTCGATGACCGCCTGCCCGCCATATGGCGTCGCGGCGGCCGGTGTCCTGTGCGCAGACCGGGACGCGGCCGAGGGCCTAACGGGTCGCGGCAGGCTCCGCGGCGGCGGGCGGCTGCTCCGCTTTCTTCGCGTAGCGGCGGTTGAAGCGGTCGACGCGGCCCTGGATGTCCATGAGGTGCTGCTTGCCGGTGAAGAAGGGGTGGCACTTCGCGCACACCTCGACGCGGAGCTCGGGCTTGGTCGATCCCGTCACGAACGTGTTCCCGCACGCACAGATGACCCTCGCGGGCATGTAGTTGGGGTGGATCTTCGCTTTCATGCTGATACCTCTATGCGGCCGGGACGATGCTGACCCTGCGCCGATCGTCGCGCGCGGGACCGTACTTCACGGTCCCCGTCGCGCGGGCGAACAGCGTGTGGTCTTTGCCCACGCCGACGTTGTCGCCCGGCAGGACCTTCGTTCCGCGCTGGCGGACCAGCACCGTGCCGGCGTTCACGTTCGCGCCCGCATACTCCTTCACGCCGAGCCGCTGCCCGGCGGAGTCGCGTCCGTTGCGGGTCGAGCCCGCTCCCTTTTTGTGTGCCATCTCTTATGCCTCGATCTTGGTGATGCGCAGCGTCGTCTGCGGCGAGCGGTGTCCGGTCAGCTTGCGGGACCGTGTCTTGTTCTTGTAGCGGAACACCCTGATCTTCTCGCCCTTGCCGCGGGCGACCACCTCCGCGGTGACGGTCGCGCCGTCCAACAGCGGCGCTCCGGCCTTCACGGTCTCGCCGTCGGCGACGAGGAGCACCTCGCCCATCGTGAGCGTGGTCCCGGGCTCCGCATCGAGGTCGGGGACGATGACGAGCGCCCCCTCTTCGACGCGGTACTGCCTGCTCCCGCTGCGCACGACTGCGTACATCACCGCCCCTCCGGGGCCGTGGCCGCGACAGTGCTAACGAGTTTCACGCCGTAGATGTTCCCTCCATGCTGCGCGTGACCGAGACGGTGCCGGTGTTGGGCTCTTTGTCGTTCCACCCCCGGAGTCCGAGGGTCCGGAGGCCCTCGTTACGGCGTCCGGACGAAAAAAGTCGCCGCGCGGCGAGCGCGACGCATGAAAAGTGTAGCGGTCCGCGCGCCGGACGGTCAACCATGCGCCCGGGGCGGCGCCCGAATAGCATCGCTCGCGTCGTGGTGACCTGGACCGCGCGCGAGAGACGCAGCCTCGGCACCGCGATGCTCTACCTGGCGCCATCGCTCCTGTTGTTCACGGCGTTCGTGTTCGTCCCGCTCGGCCGGACGATCTACCTGAGCCTCTTCTTTACGACCCCGACCGGAAGGCTCTCGGCCTTCGCCGGTCTCGATCAGTACACCGAGCTGTTCACCTCCACGGTCTTCCGGTCGGGGCTCCTCGCCACGACGTTGTTCGTGCTGTACGCGGTGCCGGTGGGCATCGCCATCGCGCTCATCCTCGGCGTGCTGGCGAACCAGCGGATCCGGGGCATCAACATCTTCCGGACCCTGCTCTCGAGCACCATCGCCGTGTCCGCGGCGGT
Source organism: Chloroflexota bacterium (assembly GCA_030774595.1). The sequence continues at coordinate 9,446 of JALYKU010000225.1, forward strand.
GGGGTCGCTCATCTGGCTGCTGCTGTTCAACCCGAGCCTCGGCCTCCTGAACTTCGTGCTCGCGCGGCTCGGCCTGCCGAGCCCCAACTGGCTCAACGAGACGGGCCTGGCGATCGTGTCGCTCTCGATCGCGACGATCTGGCTGATGCTTGGGTTCAACCTCATCGTGCTCCTGGCCGGCCTGCAGAGCGTCCCCGAGGAGCTCTACGAAGCGGCGCGCATGGACGGGGCCGGCGGAGTGCTCCTGTTCCGGCGCATCACCGTGCCGCTCATGGGACCGTTCCTCTTCTTCCTTCTCGTCGTCGACACGATCCAGCTGCTGCAGGCGTTCACGCAGGTCCACGTCCTGACCCGCGGCGGACCCGTCGATTCCACGCGCACCCTCGTCTACAGCATCTACCTCGACGCGTTCCAGAACTTCCAGTTCGGCTTCGCCAGCGCGCAGGCATTCGTACTGTTCCTGATCGTGCTCGCGCTCACGATCGTCCAGTTCGCGGTCATCGAGCGCCGGATCCACTACCAGTGAGCGCCGTAGCGGCCCGGCCCCTCGAGTCCGCTCGCGCCGGTGTGACGGTCGCGCGGCGGCGGGGGGCCCCGCTGCGCCCGATCGGCATGTACGCGCTGCTCGTCGTCGCCTCGATCCTCGTCGCGTTCCCGCTGCTGCTCGCCCTGTCGTACAGCTTCATGTCGGAGGCGCAGATCACCTCGTACCCGCCGCCGCTCATTCCCGAGAGCCTCCGCCCGGACAACTACGAGCGGGTGTTCAACACCATCCCGATCGGGCGCTACCTTCTGAACAGCTTCGTGGTCTCGGGTCTCGTGGTCGCAGGCCAGCTCGTGACCGCGAGCCTCGCCGCGTTCGCGTTCGCCTTCCTCGCCTTCCGTGGACGCAACGTGCTGTTCTTCACCTTCCTGACCACGCTGATGATCCCGTGGGAGGCCACGATCATCCCGAACTACATGACCATCCGCGATCTCGGATGGATCGATACCTACCAGGCGCTCGCCGTCCCGTTCATGGCCACCGCCTTCGGCACCTTCCTGCTCCGCCAGAGCTTCCTGCAGATCCCGCTGCAGCTGCGGGACGCGGCGGTGATCGACGGGGCGAGCAGCTTCCAGTTCTTCTCCCGGGTGATCGTCCCGCTCTCGCGACCCGCGCTCAGCACCGTCGCTGTGTACGGGTTCCTCTCGACGTGGAACCAGTACTTCTGGCCGCTCCTTGTGACGAACCAGACGCTGATGCGCACGACGCAGGTCGGGATCGTGCAGCTGCGCTTCGAGGAGACGCTCCGATGGGGCTTCGTGATGGCGGGTGTCATCATGGTCGCGGCGCCGACGCTGGCGCTCCTGGTGCTCGGGCAACGCCAGCTGGTGCGGGGTCTCACCGCCGGTGCGGTGAAGGGGTGACGACGAGAATGGCGCGGAGGTTCGAGTGTGCGTAGGTTCATGGTGGTCGCGAGCGCCCTGCTCTTCGTCGTGTCGGCGTGCGGCGGCGGCGCGCCAGGCGCGGCGCCCGGGGGCGGGGACGCCGCGGTGAAGGTCCCGGCGAAGGACCTGGCGCCCGCCAGCAAGATCGTCTTCTGGCACGCGATGTCCGGCGTGAACGGCGACGCCGTGAACCGGATCGTGAAGAACTTCAACGAGAGCCAGAGCAAGATCACGGTCGAGGCGATCTTCCAGGGCACCTACGACGACGCCCTCGCGAAGCTGAACACCGCGCTCACCTCGAATAGCGGGCCCGCGCTCATGCAGGTGTTCGACATCGGGCAACGTTTCATGGTCGATTCGGGCGAGGTCGTGCAGATGCAGGGCTTCATCGACCGTGACAAGTTCGACACGAGCGACTTCGAGCCCGCGGTGCTCAACTACTACAAGGTGCAGGACAAGCTGTACAGCATGCCCTTCAACTCATCGTCAGCGATCCTCTACTACAACAAGGAGGCCTTCAAAGAGGTCGGCCTCGATCCCGAGAAGGCGCCGGCCACGTTCGACGACGTTCTTGCCTACGCCAAGAAGCTCACGAAGAAGGACGCCAGCGGCCAGACGGTGCGCTACGGCTTCGGTCCGTCCATCTACGGATGGCTTTTCGAGCAGTGGCTGGCCGTCTCCGGCGGGTACTTCGCCGACAACGGCAACGGCCGCGACGCCAAGGCGACGAAGGTGCTGTTCAACGACGACAAGGGCAAGGCCATCCTCGACTGGTGGAAGGCCGGCTTCGACTCGGGCGCCTTCTACAACCCCGGCGTCGACAACGACGGCTCGGCGAACGCATTCAACGCCGGCAAGACCGCGATGTACGTCGAGAGCACGGCTCGCCTCCGCGGGCACATCAACTCGACGCAGGGCAAGTTCACGGTCGGGACCGGCCGCTACCCCAAGCCCGCGAACGCGCCGGCCGACGGCGGCAACATCATCGGCGGCGCGAGCGTGTACATCATGAGCGGTCGACCGGCGGAGGAGCAGCAGGCCGCGTGGGAGTTCGTGAAGTTCATCACGAGCCCTGCGGTCCAGGCCCAGTGGCAGGCGGACACGGGCTACTACCCGGTGCGCAAGGCGGCGTACAACGAGGGCCCGAGCAAGGAATGGGCGACGAAGTACCCGCAGTTCCTGACCGCCGTCGACCAGATCAGGACGGCGCCGCAGAACCGCAAGACGAACGGCGCGGTCCTCGGGGTCTTCGCCGAGGCGCGGCGCCGGATCCAGAAGACCATCGAAGAGGTGCTGCTCGGGAAGTCCTCCACGCAGGAGGCCCTCGACAGCGCCGCGGCGGACATGAACGCGGCGATCGAGAAGTACAACAAGACGACCAAATAACGGGCAACGCTGGACCGCTACGCGGACGCGCCGAGATCATCGGGGCGCTCCGCGAGCGGTCGTTCGACCTCCTCATCGTGGGGGGAGGGATCATCGGCGCGGGCATCACCCGCGACGCGGCGCTACGAGGTCTGAGCGTCGCGTTGGTCGAGGCGCGCGATCTCGCTTCAGGGACCAGCTCGCGGCCGACGCGCCTGATCCACGGAGGGCTGCGATACCTCGAGAACCTTGATCTCGGGCTCGTGCGCGAGGACATGCGCGAGCGCGAGGTGCTGCTCCGGGTCGCACCCCACCTGGTCTTTCCCCTCCCGTTCCACCTGCCGATGTATCGCCCGAGCCTCTTCGAGCGCGCGAAACTACGGGCCGGCATGCTCCTGTACGACGCGCTGTCGTTCGACAAGAGCCTCCCCCGGCGTACCTGGCTCGAGGCCGCGGACGTGCGCCAGCTCGAGCCGGGCATCGAGCCGGATGGGCTCCGGGGCGCGTGGCGCTTCTACGACGCCCAGGTGCCCTACGTCGAGCGGCTGGTCGTCGAGAACACCCTCGATGCCGCTGCCCACGGCGCGGCCGTGCTGAACCACGCGCGCGCCTCGCGGTTCGTCCGCGACGCGAGCGGCCGGGTGACGGGAGCGACGGTCATGGATGCGATCGGCGGGCGAGAGGTGAAGGTCGCCGCGCGGCTGACGGTCAACGCGACCGGTCCCTGGCTCGACGCCACGACGCGGGACCTCCGGCCGGCCGAACATCCGCTGCTGCGGCTCACGAAGGGCGTACACCTCGTCACGGAGCGCGGCACGAGCACCGCGCAGGCGCTGTTCGCGAAGAGCGATGGCCGGCTCTTCTTCATCGTGCCGTGGAACGGCTTCTCGCTGATCGGGACGACCGATACCGACTATCACGGCGATCCCGCGGACGTGGCGGCGGACGAAGAGGACGTGCGGTACCTGCTCGGTGAGGCGCGGCGCGCGTTCCCGAGCGCGCCCTTCGACCAGGTGCACTACACGTGGGCCGGCGTGCGGGCGCTGGTGCGGACGGAGGGGGTGAAGGAGGGCGAGGTCTCGCGCAAACACGAGATCCATGACCACGAGCGCCGCGACGGCATCCCCGGCCTCCTCTCCGTGGTCGGAGGCAAGATCACCGGGTACCGCGCGATCGCCGAAGAGGTCGTGGACGCCGCCGGGCGCATGCTCGGGCATCGGGTCGCGTGCGGGACCGCGCGCACGGCGCTCCCCGGCGGCGAGCTGGATGACGTTGCGCGGTTCGGCCGCGAGGAGGTGCGCCCGCGCGCACGCGAGCTTGGCGTCGACGCCAGAGCGAGCGATCACCTCGTCCGAACGTACGGCGCGCTCGCCCTGGCCGTGCTCGACCTCGTGCGGCGCGACGCCTCGCTCACGAGCCGCCTGTGCCCACACGAGCCGGTGATCGCCGCCGAGCTCGTGCGCGCGGTCGAGACCGAGTGGGCGGCCACGGTCGGCGACGCGCTCCTCCGGCGCACAGGGCTCGGTCTGGCGGCGTGCCAGGGAGCCGAGTGCGTCACGAACGTCGCGGCGCGGGTGGCGGAGCTGCTCGGCTGGGACGCCACGGAGTGCGAGGCGCAGGTCGCCGCGTACCGCGCGGAGATCGAGCCGATGCGCCGCTTTCGCACCGCACGCGCGTGAGGGCCGTCCTGGCGCTCGACCAGGGCACGACGGGGTCGGCGGCCCTGGTCTTCCGGAGCGACGGCCGCATCCTCGCATCGGCCGACCGCGAGATCGCGCAGTACTACCCGGCGCCGGGCTGGGTCGAGCACGACGCCGAGGAGATCTTCGCGACGACGGTCGCCGTCGGGCGAGAGGCGCTCGACGCGTCCGGCGTTCGGGCTCAGGACATCGCGGCGATCGGGATCACCAACCAGCGCGAGACGACCGTGGTGTGGGACCGCCAGACCGGCGCTCCGATCCACCCGGCGGTGGTGTGGCAGAGCCGCGCATCGGCCGCGGTCTGCGAGGACCTTCGCGCGGCGGGTCTCGAGCCGCTGTTCCGAGAGCGAACGGGATTGCGGCTGGACGCGTACTTCTCGGGCACGAAGGTGCGCTTCATCCTCGACCGCGTACCGGGGGCCCAGGCCCGCGCCGAGGCGGGCGAGCTGCTCTTCGGCACGATCGACAGCTGGCTCGTATGGAAGCTGACCGCAGGCCGCGCGCACGTGACCGACCTCGCGAACGCGTCGCGTACCCTCCTGCTGGACATCGCGGCGGCCGCGTGGGACGACGAGCTGCTCGGCGCCCTTCGTGTACCTCGCGCGATGCTGCCCGCGCTTCGCGGCAACAGCGAGGTCTACGCGGAGACCGAGCCGGGCGCGTTCGGCGCGCCGATCCCGATCGCGGGGATGGCGGGCGACCAGCAGGCGGCGCTGTTCGGCCAACGCTGCTTCGCCGCGGGCGAAGCGAAGAACACGTACGGCACCGGGTGCTTCCTCCTCGCCAACACCGGCGCGACACCGCAGCGCTCGGAAGCGGGGCTCCTCACGACCGTCGCGTGGCGGCTCGGCGACGAGACGACGTACGCGCTCGAGGGAAGCGCGTTCATCACCGGCGCGGCCGTCCAGTGGCTCCGTGACGGGCTCGGTGTGATCGCGAGCGCGGGCGAGAGTGAGCCGCTGGCGCTCTCGGTGCCGGACAACGGAGGCGTGTACCTCGTCCCGGCGTTCACCGGGCTTGGGGCGCCGCACTGGGATATGTACGCGCGGGGGGTGTTGGTCGGGATCGAGCGCGGCACGACACGGGCGCACCTCGCGCGCGCGACGCTCGAGAGCATCGCGTACCAGACCCGCGACCTCGTGGAGGCGATGGCGGCCGCGGGCAGACCGCTCGAGGTGCTCCGCGCCGATGGCGGCGGGACCGCCAACGGATTCCTGATGCAGTTCCAGGCGGACATCCTCG
>JALYKU010000226.1 GCA_030774595.1 Chloroflexota bacterium
GGCGCGGGATACGAGCTGGAGAGCATCCAGTACCAGCCGGATGCGCTCGATGCGCGCCGCGGATCAGGGGACGCATCGGCCGCGATCGTGGCGTTCCGTCCCGCCGGGCCCGAGCGCGGCCCCGCGGCCGCCGATGCGCAGGCGATCCAGGACGCGATGCGCTCCGGCATCGCCGCCGTCATCGCGGCGCGCGGCGAGCCGGTCGGCGAAGACCGCGCCGGCGTCGCGGGGCTCGAGGCGCTCGGCGCCGAGCGGATCCTCTCGAGCCTGGTCTCGAGCGAGGGCGTGCCGTCGGTCGACCTCTTCATGCACCATCTCGACCGTGCCCTGCGGGAGCCGGGACGCAGCGGCATCCGGCGCGTGGACGAGGATGGTCGCGCCCAGTATTCGCTGCGGAACGCGGATGCCGGCGCCGTTCCCCCGCTCGACGATCGCGTGGAGTGGACCGTTTGGGGGCTCTTGTCCGCGGCGCGGGGCGACGACACCTTCGGCTTTCTGCGGCGCGCGTACGCGATGTTCCCGAGCGTCCTCACTCCCGGGCGCGAGCTCGTCGAGGGCTGCCTCGCGTCGTATGGCGTCCGGGATCCCGAGGGACGGTGGGCTCTTCGGCCGGAGGACTCCCTCGATCGCCGGCAGGCCGACCAGACCGCGGTCCTGGCGGCGCTCATCGATGCGGGGAGGCGCATGGGCTTCGAGGTCGCGGTCGGGAGGGACCTCGAGGGCCGTCAGCTCGCGCCCCCGCACGGCGGCCAGCGGCTGGCCGACCTCGTACCGCGCCGTGATCCAGCGGTGCTTGGCCGGGTCATCGAGGCGCCGCCGGAGGTGGCCGATGCCGTCGACTGCGTCTGGCACGGGCGAGGCGGCATGGTGTTCATCTGGCAGGTCGACTGGACCGCCCGCCTGCACCGCAGCGTCGTCGCGTTGGGCGAAGCCATCCGCGACGACATTCGGACATTTCGCTTCCTCGCCATCGCCGACCAGCGGCATGACCTGCTCGCGTACAAGCTCCGGCGCTCGCCGAAGCTGCGCGAGCTCGTGGCGCGGCGGGCCTGGCGCTTCGTAGGCTGGGAGCCGCTGCGACGCCTCGCCGAGTCGCCGTGCGCCAGCCTGGCCGACCTGGAGCCGATCCTGGGCCTGAAGACCGCCATGGAACAGCCGAGGCACCAAACTGTGTTCCACTGGTGACACCCGAATGAATACAAGGAGCGATGACCACATGGGAAAGCCCACCCCGATCAGCGACGCGACGTTCGAGCAGGAGGTCCTGAAGGCCGACAAGCCGGTCCTGGTGGATTTCTGGGCGACATGGTGCGGACCGTGCCGGATGGTGGCCCCGGTGCTTGAGGAGATCGCCTCGGAGCAGTCCGAGAAGCTGAAGATCGCCAAGCTCGACGTGGACGCCAACCCGATCACCGCCGGGCGGTTCGGGGTACGCGCCATCCCGACGATGATCCTGTTCAAGGACGGCAAGGAAGCGCAGCGGCTCGTGGGCTACATGCCCAAGGAGCGACTCCTCCAGCAGATCGCGCAGCACACCCACACCGCCGCCTAGCTCGAACCGACGCCAAGGCCGGGGAGCCCCCCGGCCCGGACGAGGCCGGCGGCCCTCTGCGGGAGCAGGTCAGCGTCTTATCGACGCTCGCGCGGCGACTTCCCGACCCGCGATGGCGTCATCATCGGTGCGTGGGGTTCCGCTTCTTCCGTCGCATGCGACTGCTCCCCGGCGTCAGCGTGAACCTCAGCAAGTCCGGAGCGTCGCTGTCCTTCGGCGTTCGCGGCGCGCACTACACCGTCGGCCCGCGCGGCCGGCGGGTCACGGTGGGGCTGCCCGGGACCGGCATGTACTACACCGCACAACGGGGCGCGGCGCGCCCGCGCGCGGGGCGACGTCCCGCGACGCACGCGACGAGCGGTCGCGTTAGCCCGGCCGAGGCGGCGAGCGTGCCTGTCGCACCCGCGGTGCGGCCCGAAGACCGCTTGCGGCTCGGCCTGCTGCGATCGCTGGTGACCCCTCCCGAGGAGCGCGAGCTGGTGGCGGGGCTGCGCGCCTTCGTGTCCGGTAGGGAGGACGAGGCGCTCGCCCACCTCCGCGGGGCGGCGACGCTTCCGGATGCCGCCTTCATGGCGGGCATGCTGCTCGTGAAGCAGGGATCGCTCGACGATGCGCGCTCGCACCTGGACGCGGCGCTCGCGGGAGAGAGCGCGCTCGGCTCGGTCGTGGCGAAGTACAAGGCGGATGCGAGCTTCAACCTCGCCGTTACGCCAGAGCTCACCGCGCACCTGCCGCTCACCGGAGACGGCGTTCGCCTCGCGCTCGCGGAGATCGACCAGCGGCAGGGCCGCGCCGAGGAAGCCGCGAAGCTGCTGCGTGACATCCGCGCTCGCCATCCCGACGACGTGATCGTCGCGCTATCGCTCGCCGAGCTGCTGTTCGACACGCGCGCGAGCGATCGCGCCGCGCTGAACGAGATCGTGCAGCTGACGGATAACACGCGGAACGAGAGCCCGGTGCACACCGCGCTGCTCCTCTATCGCGCCCGCGCGCTCCGCGTGCTCGACCTCCCCGATGCGGCGGCCGCGACCCTCACGACGGCGCTCGCGCAGAAGAACGATCGGGACGCGGAGCTGCTGAAGTCACTGCGCTACGAGCGCGCGCTCGCGCTCGATGCGGCTGGGCAGCACGCGCGGGCGCGCCGCGAGCTGGAGAAGCTGTACGCGGACGATCCGCGGTACGAGGACATCGCATCGCGGCTCGGCCTCGCCGGGCCGCCCCCTCCGTCAGCTGCCGCTCCCACCTAGATCCGCAACGCTGCGCCCGACCCGGTGGCTGGCGCGGTCTTCGGGGTATGGGGAACGCGCTACCGCTGCGGGGTTCGATTCGAGGCGCTCACCCGTCGTTCGTGAGACTATAGTCTCCTTATGAGTATGTCAATCTCATATACGGAAACCGGTCGGACGCGCCAGAAGGCGCGCACGCGGGAGGCCGTCATCGCCGCTGCACGCGCCCATATGGCGGCGGGCACGACGCCTACGGTCGAGCAAGCCGCTGATGCAGCGGGTGTCTCGCGCGCCACTGCCTATCGCTACTTTCCGAACCAGCGCACCATGCTCGTGGCCGCCTATCCGGAGATCGAGGCGCGCTCGCTCCTCGGCGCCGACCCGCCAGACGACGTCGCCGCGAGGCTCGACCGCGTCATCGATGAGGTGACGCGCATGTTGATCGATAGGGAGCCCGAACTCCGGACCATGCTGCGGCTGTCGCTCGAAACCGAAGGGACTCACCGACAGCACCTCTTGTTGCGACAGGGCAGGGTGATCGGCTGGCTCGAAGAAGCGCTGCAGCCGCTCAAAGGGAAGATCCCGAAAGCAGAGCTACGCCGCCTGGTGTACGCGATCAGGTGTGCAGTCGGTATCGAAGCGCTGGTCTGGCTCTGCGATGTCGCCGGTCTCCCTCGGAATGAGGCGGTTGAGGTCATGCGGTGGTCGGCACGCGGACTTCTCCGAACTGTACTTACCGACGGCAGTGCGAGGGGAGGTCGAGCGAAGAGAGACAGCAAATGAACGCGCGGTGGCGTGACAGAGCCAAGTCGCGTGCGGCGTTGAATGTGAGACAGGTGTTCGCGCGACGACACCTGGTCTGTGCGAATCGTCTGCGTCTTTCGGAGGACCTATGTACCGGGAAGCGGATTGGAACGAAGTTAAGCTGCCTGATTCGGATGGTTACTCGAAAGCCTCGATCGCGAAGGTAGGTCTCGCGAAATTCGGCCCACAGCACATCGAGCGCCTCTACGCCGAGCGCCTGGCGGCCGGCTTCCGCGCCGATGACGGTGCGCCACCTCCACGCGCTGCTCCACAAGGCCTTCGACCAAGCCGAGAAGTGGGGCCTGGTCGCCCGCAACGTCGTCGCGCTGGTCTCACCCCCGACCGCCCCGCATCAGGAGATGAAGACGCTCAGCGAGGCGCAGACCCGCACGTTTCTCGAGGCCGTGGCGGGTGAGCGGTTCGAGGCGCTGCACGTCCTCGCCGTCTCGAGCGGAATGCGTCAGGGCGAGATCCTGGCACTGCGCTGGTCCGACCTCGACCTCGATCGCGCCTCCGCTCAGATTCAGCGCAGCATCCAGTTCCTCCCGGGCGACCGCTACGTGTTCACCCCGCCGAAGACGACGAAGTCACGCCGCAAGGTGGAGCTCACGAAGACGGTCGTCGCCGCGCTCCGCCGCCACCGCGCACGTCAGATCGCCGAGCGCCTCGCATCCGCCGGCGGATGGGCTGACCTCGACCTCGTGTTCGCCGACGAGGCGGGCGGTCCCACGAGTCCCGACCGGGTCCGCTGGGCCTTCCAGCGCGTGCTCAAGGACGCGGGCCTGCCGCGCATCCGCTTCCACGACCTGCGCCACACGGCGGCGACGCTCCTGCTCGGATGCGGCGTGCATCCGAAGATCGTCTCCGAGATGCTCGGCCACTCGACGATCGCGATCACCCTCGATCTCTACTCGCACGTCACCCCGACGATGCAGCGCGAAGCGGCCGCGGTCCTCGACAGCGTGCTCGGCGGTCCGCGGTGACGGTTCCTGACCCCAGTTTGGTCCCAGTTGGGAGAGACGCAGCGGGTCGGAACGGAACAGAACGGGAAAAGGTCACGCACAAACGAACGCATCGGAGCGCATCGGAACTGGTCCGAGCGCACTTGAAAACCGCTGGAGTCGCAAGGCTCCCAAGGGTTCGAATCCCTTCCCCTCCGCACGAAACGGGCACTTTCCGCGCGCGACCGTAGGTCGACGATCCCTCGCTGACGACAGTTTTGACGACAACCAGCGCGCCGCCACATCAACCGGTCTCGTGAAGAGCGCTGGCGCTCGTGGTGACGTGACCGGCGCGAGGCCGCGCGTGTGCCCCGGTGTGGCGGCGCTTGGCCGGGATAGGCGCAGTACGCGCCCCGGCACCGCTCGG
>JALYKU010000227.1 GCA_030774595.1 Chloroflexota bacterium
GTCCGGGTCGAGGCCGCCGCCAAGCATCGCGCGGCGCACCGCATCGCGGATGTCGCGAGCGCCAGCGAGGCCGGCGGACGGCACGGCGCGCAGCAGCGCGCGGGCGGAATCCGTCTCGTCCTGGAGCCGCTCGGCAACGGCGAGCTCGTGCGCGGGCTCGAGCGCCCCGGCGAGCTCGCGCCCCGGCGGGAACGACGTCACGTCGGCGAGCATCGCGCGGACCGTCGTGAATTCGAGGGTCCCGAGGACCTTCGCACTATCCAGGTGACACTCCAGCCGATCCGCACGCGACGGACGGACATGGCGCGCCATTGGTGGCGCCGAGCGTCCTGGATCGGAGCGTCAGGAGGACCTTCGTGCTATCCACGCGACACCCCAGCCGATCCGCGCACGACGAACCGCCACGCCTCGTGCTCCGTCGTACCGGGACGGAGCCCGATGCGCGGCGTGGCCAGCACGTCGTCGTCGGATACCGGTGGCGCCGCGTGGATGCACAGCCGCGACGTGACGAGGTCCCAGTTGGTCTGCGCCGTCGTGATGCCGAGCGCCCGACAAAGCTTTCCGGGTCCCGCGAGCGATCTGGGATCATCGTCAAGCCCGAGGACCGGCTCAGCTCCACGGAGCAGGGCAGCGCCCGCGGTGCCGGCGCGCTCGGCCACCACGTTCATGCAGAAGTACATGCCGTAGACAAAGTAGACATACGCCCGGCCGGGCGGGCCGAACATGGGCGCCGTGCGCGTGGTCGGCCCGCGGAACGCGTGAGAGGCGGGATCGACGCTGCCGAGGTATCCCTCGACCTCGACGAGGCGCGCCGCCCGGAGTCCCGCGGGCCCGTCGTAGACGAGGGTCTTGCCGAGAAGGTCGCGCGCGACCTCGAGCGTCGGACGCGCGTAGAACGACCGTCGCAGGCGCGGCCCGAGGCGCACCCCTGCCTATGCCGCGGGGCGGTGATGGCGCGCGTGGCGGACGCTGCCCTCACGCGGGCCAAGCCGCCCAAGCTCCGCTCGGGTCATCAGCGCACGCCGGGCGGATCGTTCATGAGGGCGACCCGGCGCGGAGCGCTCGGGTCACGAGCGCACGGTGGCGCCGAGCGTGTGGGTCAGCCGGCCCTCGATGCGCCGCAGTGACCGTTCGATGTCCTGTTCCGTCAGCGTCCCGCTCTCCGAACGGAACGTCAGCCTGACGGCGACGGACTTGCGCCCCGCGCCGACCTGGAGCCCGCGGTAGAGGTCGACCAGCGCGACGGACTCGAGTCCCGACTTCGCCGCATCGCGGATCGCCCGCTCGACGTCGCCGTACGGCACCGTCTCTTCCACGACGATGGCCAGGTCGCGGGACGCTGCCGGATAGCGAGACGGTGGCGCCACCACCGGCTGTCGGACGAGCGCGAACAGCGAGCGCAGGTCGAGCTCCGCGACGAACGTGGACGCGGGCAGGTCCCACGCCTCGGCCACCCGCGGGTCGAGCTGCCCGTACACCGCTGCCGGCCGGCCGTCGCGCGTCCACGTTTCGGAACGTCCCGGATGCAGCCCCGGCGCTCCGCGCCTCGCTGGCTCCGTGAACGGTCCGAGCCTGAGGGCGTCGCTGAGCCCGCTCATCACGCCCTTCAGATCCCAGATGTCCCATGCTCGCCGCGCGATCAGCCACGTCTCACCCTCGCGCGGCGGCGACGCGTCACCCGCGAGGCCGATGGCGATCGTCCACCTTTCTTCCGGGAGGTCGTGCGGCCGCGGGAGATACGCCGGCGCGATCTCGAATATGGCGAGGCTCGGGCGCTGGCGGTGGTTCCGCCGCAGCGTGTCGAGCAGGCTCGCCCGTAGCGTGGGTCGCGCGGCCGACTGGGTGACGCTCGTCGGGTTCGTGACGACGAGCGGCTCGGGCGCGATGGCGCAGCCCTCCGCCTCCAGGCGCGAGAGCCACGCCGGATCGATGAGCGCGTACGACACGGTCTCCTGCAGCCCGAAGGCGACGAGCGCGTCGCGCGCGCGCTCGCGGAAGGCCTCGAAGGGGTGCGCCTCATGCAGCGGAAGCGGGCCGTCGGGAATGCGCGTGGGGATGTGCTCATAGCCGACGATCCTCGCGACCTCCTCGATGACGTCCTCGGGGATCGCGATATCCGTCCGGACCGCGGGCGGGGTGACCGTCATCCCGCCGTCGTGCAGTGCCACATCGAACTCGAGGCGGCGCAGCGCGTCCACGGCGTCGCTGTCCGCGATCGTCGCACCCAGCACGCGGCCGATGTCCGCGCCGCGCAACCGCACGGCCGCGACTTCACGCGGTCGCGGGTACCGGTCGACCGCGCCCGCGCATCGCGCGCCGGCGTGCTGGACGAGGAGGTCGACGGCGCGCGCCAGCGCGATCGGGACCAGCGCCGGGCTCAGCTCCCACGCGAACCTTCGAGCGGCCGCGCTGCCGGAGGAACCGTGGAGGCCGAGCGCGGTCGCCGTGCGTCCGATCCCCCGCGGCTCGAATGAGGCGCACTCGAGCGCGACGGTCGTCGTGTCGGGCCGGATCTCCGAGTCCTCGCCTCCCAGGATGCCGGCCACGCCGAGGGCGCGCTCGGCGTCCGCGATCACGAGCGTCCGCGCGGGCAGCTCGCGGCCGACGCCATCGAGGGTGCGCAGGCGCTCGTCCGGCGCCGCACGCCGCGCGATCAAGGTCCGTCCGCGGACGCGCTCCGCGTCGTACGCGTGCAGCGGCTGACCGAGCTCGAGCATGACGTAGTTCGTGATGTCGACGACGTTGTAGATCGGCCGCATCCCGGCGGAGGCGAGGCGCTCCTGCATCCAGCGTGGTGATGGGCCGACCTCAACCCCTTCGAGGAGCGCGGCGGCGAAGCGGGGGCACGCGTCGGGGTCGTCGATGCGCACATCGAGCCGGTCCGGGGCGAGGGCGCCGAAATGAAGCTCGGCGCCCTCGGGCTCACGCAGCGCCTGCCGGGTCAGTGCCGCGACCTCGCGCGCGATACCGACGATCCCGAGGCAATCGGGGCGGTTCGGCTGCAGCTCCAGGGCGAGGATCGCCTCACCGAGGGCGTCGGCGAGCGGCTCTCCCACCGCCGCGGCCGCATCGAGCAGGAGGATGCCCTCGTGATCCTCGCCGATCCCGAGCTCGCGCTCGGACAGCACCATGCCCTCGCTCGGGACGCCGCGCACCTTGCGCGGCGCCAGGGTGACGGGCTCCCCGGTGTGCCCGTCGTGGATGCGCGCGCCGACCTCGCCGTACGCCACGAGCGCGCCCACCTCGAGGTTCGTCGCACCGGTGACCACGGTCCCCCGCCGGCCGGGGCCGTATTCGACGGTGGCCAGCGTCAGCCGGTCCGCGCCCGGGTGCTTGGTGAGCGCGGCGATGCGCCCGACCCACACCTTGTCCCAGCCGCCGCCCGTCCGCTCGACGTGGTCGACCTCGGTGCCGGACATATGGAGCAGCTGCGCGATCTCGTCCGCCGGCCCGTCGACGTCCACGTAGTCGCGCAGCCACGACATCGGCACCTTGATCAGCACGTCGTCGTCACGCTTCCGTTCACACCGATTCCAGGTAGCGCACGTCGTTCTGGTGGAAGAGCCGGATGTCCGGCGTGCCGGTCCGCAGCATCGCCAACCGCTCGACGCCGCCTCCGAAGGCGAAGCCCTGGTAGCGCGACGGGTCGTACCCCACACGGCGCAGGGCCTCCGGATGCACCATGCCGCAGCCTGCCGCTTCGATCCATCCCGAGCCGCCACAGGTGCGGCACGGACCGTCCGCTGCTTGGCCGGTGCCCTCGCACGCGAAGCAGTCGAAGGCGATCTCCGCCGATGGCTCGGTGAACGGGAAGTAGTCCGGACGGAACCGCACCTTGCGCTCGCCGCCGAAGAACTGGCGCGCGAAGGCGTACAGCACGCCCTTGAGGTTCGCCATGCTCAGGTGTTCGTCGATCGCGAGGCCCTCGTACTGGAAGAAGACGGTCTCGTGCGTCGCATCCGTCGCTTCGTACCGATAGCATCGCCCTGGGATCAGCACGCGGACCGGGGGCCGGCGCTGCTCCATGACGCGGATCTGCATCGGCGACGTGTGCGTGCGGAGCAGAGCCGGACGCTCGGGGTCGTCGCCCAGAGGATTGGAGATCCAGAGCGTGTTGAAGTTGTCCCGCGCGGGGTGATCGCGCGGGATGTTCAGCGCCTCGAAGTTGTAGTAATCCCATTCGACCTCGGGACCCTCGACGCTCTCGAAGCCCAGCGTGGCGAAGATGCGCGAGATCTCGCGCATCGTCCGGGTGAGCGGGTGCAGCCGCCCGACCCGGACGCGCCGGGGCGGCAGCGTGAGATCCTCGCGGTCGCCTCGAAGGTCCCGCTCGAGCTCCGCCGTGCGCAGCGCCGCCTCGCGCTCCCCGAGGGCCTCCTCGATCCTGCGTTTGGCGGCGTTCAGGCTCGCCCCGTAGCGGGGCCGGTCGGCCACCGGCAGGACTGCCATCGCCCTCGCCGCCACGGTGACCGCGCCCTCCCTGCGACCGAGGTAGCGCACGCGGGCCGCTTCAAGCGCACGGGCATCGGCGCACCCGGCGATCTCCTTGACCGCCCGGTCCGCGAGTTCCTCGAGCTCGATGGTGCTGGCCATATCCCTCCCGGATATCAAGAGGCCCGCCATTCGTCGTCTGCGAAGGCGGGCCGTCCTCTGCGCGAGCGTATCTCGCTCGCTAGGACCGCTCCGCCTGCTTGGTAAACCGCTCGTCCTTGACCAGGTCGATGTAGTGGCGAAACACCTTGGGGTCGTGGACGGCCATGTCCGCCAGGATCTTGCGGTCGAGCTGCACGCCGGCCATGCGCATGGCGGCCATGAGCCGACTGTACGAGACGCCGGATTCCCGGGAGGCGGCGTTGATGCGCGCGATCCACAGCGCCCGGAACTCGCTCTTGCGGGCTCGCCGGTCGCGATACGCGTACGCCAGGGCGTGGAGGGCGGCCTCCCGGGCGGGACGGACCAGCTTGCGCTTGGCTCCGCGACGGCCCTCGGCCTGGTCCAAAAGCTTCTTGTGCTTCTTGTGCGCGGCGACCCCGCGCTTCACTCGTGACATGACGGCCCTCCGCTACAGGTTCGGGAGCAGCTTGCGGACGATCTTCACGTCGCCGGGGGCGACGAGGCCCTTACCCGCGTGCCGCCGCTTGCGCGAGGGCGACTTGTGCTGGTTCAAGTGCCCCTTGTAGGCCTTGTTCCGGCTGATCTTTCCGCGGCCCGTCAAGGTGAAGCGCTTCTTCGCCCCGCTGTGGCTCTTGAGCTTCGGCACTACGCGCTGTCCCTCCTTCGGCTGGGGAAAGCCAGTGTACGGAAAATCCTCACCCGCGTCGCATATTTCGCTGGAGCTCGCCCGGGTCCGGCGATCACGGCAGCGGCCGGGCGCTCCTCGTCGCGGGAGCGCGAGGCGCGGCTGGAGC
>JALYKU010000228.1 GCA_030774595.1 Chloroflexota bacterium
CACCGGTGGCCGTGCGGGCCATGGCGGGCGACGTTCCCTCCGCGTGCGAGCTTCTCGATTGCGCGACGCGAGCATACCGCGTGCGCGCGACGGATATTGCGCCGCTCATCGCGTGGGCGACACGATGATCCGGAGCGCTGCCGACGTGCGTGCGCTCATCGCCGCGCATTGTCTGCCCGCCAATCGCACCCATTCCGTCCTCGGCGATGTGACGCTCCACGCGCACCAGCGGTCGGCAGCCGACCGCCTTCGCGTTCTGCTCAGCGAGCATCGCGGCGCGCTGCTCGCTGACCAAGCCGGGCTCGGGAAGACATACGTGGCGGCGGTGCTGATGCGAGAAGCGGAGCGACCGCTGCTGGTGCTTCCCGCATCGCTGCGGCACATGTGGCGGGAGGCCCTTCGCGCGGCCCGCACGAGCGGCACGTTGGTGTCGTACACCGCGCTGAGTCGCGGCGCGCTGCCTCCCGGAGAATTCGATCTAGTAGTGCTGGATGAAGCCCATCACGCGCGCAACGCCGCCACCCGTCGCTACGCGGCGCTCGCATCGCTGTGCGCCCGGGCGCGCGTGCTTCTGCTCTCCGCGACACCGGTGCACAACCGAGCCAGCGATCTTGCCGCACTCTTCGCGCTGTTTCGTGGCTCGGAGGCGTGGGCGATGAGTGGAGAGGCATTCGCCCAACTGATCGTACGCCGTGAGCGCGATGATGTCGCGCAGGCAGTCACGCTTCCGGAAGCGCTGCCGCCCGAATGGATCACCGTCTCCGACGACGCGACTATTCTCGATCCGCTTCTGTCGCTCCCCCCTCCGCTGCCTCCGGCCGAGGGAGGCGCGGGGGGCGCCCTGCTCACCTGGAGTCTGCTGCGACAGTGGGCCTCGAGCCGCGGAGCGCTGGCGGGGGCGCTGCGGCGGCGAATCGCGCGCGGCATCGCGCTGGAGAGTGCGCTCGAGGCGGGGCACTACCCGAATCGAAACGAGCTGCGCGCGTGGAGCGCGGTGGACGACGCGGTGCAGCTCGCCTTTCCTCAGCTCATCGCGTCTCCTGTGGAGCAGCCGCAGTCATTCCTCCCGCGCGTTCGGGCGCATCTCGCGGCGGTGCGAATGCTGCTTGGAATCGTCCGATCCGACTCGGCCGTCGACGCGTCACGGGCGCGGGCGTTGGCCGAGCTGTGCGAGCGGCACCCCGGCGAGAAGATGCTCGCGTTCTCCCAATACACGGATACCGTGCACGCGCTGTTTGGCGCGCTGCGCCACATGGGCGGGGTCGCGGCCCTGTCGGCGCGTGGCGCGCGCGTCGCCAGTGGCCGGCTGACGCGGCAGGAAGCACTCGCGCGCTTTGCCCCCCGTGCGATGGGATGTGAGCCGCCGCCTGTGGCCGAGCGAATCGGCCTCCTGCTTACGACGGACCTGGCGAGCGAGGGACTCAATCTGCACGACGCATCGGTGATCGTGCACCTCGATTTGCCGTGGACGCCGGCCCGCCTCGAGCAGCGCGTCGCCCGCTCACGCCGCATCGGCGCACTTCATTCCCGCACGCGAAGCTACGCGTTCGCGCCGCCCGCCGCGCCGGAAACGGTGCTGAGGGTCGAGCGGAGGCTGCGCGGCAAGCTGCGGACGATGGAGGAGGTGATAGGAGTTGGGGGCACGCTGTTGCCTGCCACGAACGAGGATGCGGCATCATCGGCGTCCAGGGGCGGTGCCAGCTCCGCCCAACTCCGAGAGCATCTGAATCAGCTGCTCGAGGGCTGGCGCGCCGATCGCTTCGAGGTCGCGTCAGTTCACAGTGCTGGCAACGAGTTTCCGCACGTGGCCTCCGTCCGTGCGCAGCAGCGGGCCGTTCTCGCCCTGGTGATCGATGGCGGGGTTCCCGTGCTCGCGGGCGCCATGGAGTCGAATGCGCTCTGCGAAGAGATGAGCGTGGTGATCGAGTCTCTCGAGCTGATGGCGGGAGCAGATGCGACCCTCGGCGACGATGCGCGCGTCGACGCACTCGGTCGTGTCGAGCGCTGGCTTGCGCAGCGCGGTGGCGCGCGCGC
>JALYKU010000229.1 GCA_030774595.1 Chloroflexota bacterium
GCTGGAGGCTCAGCGCGATGTCGTCGAGGCCGTTGAGCAGGCGGTGCTTGATGTCGGGGTCGATGTCGAAGCTCGCGGTGCCCCCCGGCCAGCGGACCTCCTGCTCGGCGAGGTCGACCTGGGCCTCCCGCGCCTGCGCGATCGCGCGCACGTCCTCGACGGGCAGCTCGACGGGGAGCAGGCCGACCTTCATGCAGTTCGAGCGGAAGATGTCGGCGAAGCTCGGCGCGACGATCGCGCGGAAGCCCCGGTCCTCGAGCGCCCAGGCGGCATGCTCGCGCGAGCTGCCGCAGCCGAAATTCGCGCCCGCGACGAGGATCGCTGCCCCGGCGAATTGCGGATCATTCAAGACGAAGCCCGGGTCGGCGCGCCAGGCTCCGAACAGCCCGGCGCCATAACCCGTGCGCTCGACGCGCTTGAGCCAGTCGCTCGCGATGATCTGGTCGGTGTCGACGTCGCGTCGGTCGAGGGGCATCGCGCGCCCGGTCACGCGCGCGACCGCTCTCATGCCGCTCTCACGTGGGGCCTCCCACGTCTGCGGGACCCGCGAGGTGCCCGGCGATCGCGGTCGCGGCCGCCACCGCGGGCGAGACAAGGTGCGTGCGCGCGCCAGGACCCTGCCGCCCCTCGAAGTTGCGGTTCGAGGTCGACGCGACGCGTACGCCCGGACCTGCGACGTCGTCGTTCATCCCGAGGCACATCGAGCATCCGGCCATCCGCCACTCGAAACCCGCATCGCGGAAGACGCGGTCGAGGCCCTCGGCCTCGGCCTGCGCGCGGACGGCCATCGACCCCGGAACCGCGAGCGCCCGAAGCCCTGCGCGGACGCGGCGGCCACGCAGCACTGTCGCCGCCGCGCGCAGATCCTCGATCCGTCCGTTCGTGCAGGACCCGAGGAAAACGGCGTCGACCGCGATCTCGCGGATCGGCGTGCCGGCGCGGAGATCCATGTACGCGAGCGCCCGCCGGGCGCCTTCTTGGCCCGCGCTGTCCGCGAAGCCGTCGGGGTCCGGCACCGTGCCGTCGATCGGCACGGCCTGCGCGGGGTTCGTTCCCCAGGTGACGTACGGGCGGAGCGCGCTCGCGTCGATCCGCACCTCCGCGTCGTAACGCGCATCGGGGTCGCTCGGCAGCGTCCGCCACCGGTCGCGCGCGCGCTCCCAGGCGGCGCCTGCGGGCGCATGAGGCCGGCCAGCGAGATATTCGAAGGTCACGTCGTCGGGTGCGATCAGCCCGGCGCGGGCGCCCGCCTCAATCGACATGTTGCACACGGTCATGCGCCCTTCCATCGAGAGCGCGCGGACCGCCTCACCGCGGTACTCGACGATGTGTCCGACACCGCCGCTGGTCCCGATGCTCGCGATGATCCCGAGAACGAGGTCCTTCGCGCTGACCTCGGCCGGCGCTTTGCCTTCGAGCGTGATGGCCATCGTCTTCGGTCGGGCGCGAGCGATGGTCTGCGTCGCGAGCACGTGCTCGACGTCACTGGTGCCGATGCCGAAGGCGATCGCCCCGAACGCGCCGTGCGTCGAGGTGTGGCTGTCGCCGCAGACGATGACCATGCCCGGCTGGGTCAGCCCGAGCTGGGGCCCGATGACGTGCACGATCCCCTGCCGGGCGTCGCCCGTCGGATAGAGCTGGATGCCGAACTCCGCGCAGTTGCGCGCGAGCGCCTCGACCTGCCGCGCCGACACGGGATCCGCTATCTCGGTCCCGATCGTCGAGATGTTGTGGTCCATCGTCGCGAGCGTGAGATCAGGACGGCGCACCGCGCGGCCGGCGAGACGCAGGCCCTCGAAGGCCTGCGGCGAGGTCACCTCGTGCACGAGGTGCAGATCGACGTACAGCAGGTCGGGCTCCCCGGGCGCGCGGTGGACGACGTGGCTCTCCCAGACCTTCTCCGCGAGCGTGCGCCCCATCGCGCTCAGCCTTCGGGCCGCACGTCGATCAGCTGCTCCGCCGGAAACCCGGAGCGTCGCACGAGTGCAAGCACGTGTTGGGCATGCGCGGCATCGCGCGTGTCGACGATGACGTCGAGGCCGACCCGCCCGAGAGTCGTGTACGGGCCGAGGCGGTGGATGCCGACGTGGAGGATGTTGATGTGCTGGTCGCCGAGCACGCCGGTGAGGTCGTGGAGCTGGCCCGGACGGTCGTCGAGCCACGTGCGGAACGCGAGGTAGCGGCCCGCGCTCGCGAGTCCCTGCTGGAGGACCTTGCCGAGAAGATTTGGGTCGATGTTCCCGCCGCTCACGACGACGCCGACGCGCTTCCCCGCGAAAGCGTCCGGCGCGTCGAGCATGGCGGCGATCGCGGCGGCTCCCGCCGCCTCGGCGAGGAGCTTGTGGCGCTCGAGGAGCAGCACCATGGCCCGGGCGATCGACTCGTCGGTGACGCGAAGCATCGACGCCCCGTGCGACCGCGCGATGGCGACCGTCCGTGCGGACGGTTGGCGCACTGCGATGCCGTCGGCGATGGTCGCCGCACCGCCCGTCGTGATCGTGCCGGTGCGCACGGCGTCGGCGAACGCGCTCGCGCCGGCGGCCTGCACGCCGACGAGCGCGGCATTCGATCCCGCCTCGGTCAGCGCCTGCGCGGTACCGGCGAGCAGGCCGCCGCCCCCCACGGGGACGACGATCGCGTCGAGGTCCGGGCGGTCCTCGAGCATCTCGCGCGCGACGGTCCCCTGACCGGCGATGACCGCGGGATCGTCGAACGCGTGGATGTAGACCGCGCCGCGGCGCGCC
>JALYKU010000230.1 GCA_030774595.1 Chloroflexota bacterium
CACCGCGGACGGGATCGTTGTCGGCAGCGCGGCGATCGATGTCGTCACGAACGCGCCACCGGAGCGGCGCGCGGATGCGCTGCGCGTGTTCGTCGCGTCGCTCGCCGCGGCGGGACGAGCCTGATGGAGGTCCGCGGCGTGCGTGGCGCAACGACGATCCGCGCCAACGACCCGAAGGCGATCTTCGACGGTACGGCGGAGCTTCTCCGCATCATCAGCGAGCTCAACGGCCTGCGCCCCGACGACATCGCCTACGTGTGGTTCACCGTGACGCCGGACCTCGACGCCGCCTTCCCCGCAGACGCCGCGCGTGCCGGACTCGGCTGGGCGGATGTGCCGCTCATCTGTGGGCGGGAGATCCCGGTGCCGGGTGCGCTCGGGATGTGCGTGCGCGTGCTCATCGCATGGAACACGTCGAAGTCGCAGAAGGAGATCCGGCACGCCTTCCTGCGCGGAGCGAAAGTCCTGCGCCCCTCGTGGGCTGTGGAGCTTCCGAGTGACGCGCGCGGCGGAGCGCGTTAGTGCTCGTCGTCATGAAGCGAGGCGCGTCGCAGCGCGAGATCGATGCGGTCCTCGCGCGCATCAAGGAGTTCGGTATCACACCGATCTCGCTCCCGGGCGCCGAGCGCATGGCGATCGGCACGTTCGGAAGCACGTCGCGGGCGGCGGCGGAGGCGGTCGAATCGCTGCCGGGTGTCGCGGAGGTCGTGCCGGTCAGCCGCCCGTTCAAACTCGCATCGCGCGAGGTCATCCCGGATGACACGGTCGTGCGCATCGGGAACGTGCCGGTCGGCGCGGGCGCGCCGCTCGCGATCATGGCCGGGCCGTGCTCGGTCGAGTCGCGCGAGCAGACGCTCGAGACCGCGCGGGCGGTGCGCGCGGCCGGCGCCACGATCCTGCGCGGCGGCGCGTTCAAGCCGCGCTCGTCGCCGTACAACTTCCGCGGGCTCGGGGTGGCCGGCCTCGACATCCTCGAAGAGGCGCGGGCGGAAACCGGGCTCGCGATCGTGACCGAGGTGCTCACGCCAGGCGATGTCGACGCGGTCGCGCGCGTCGCCGACTGCCTGCAGATCGGCGCGCGCAACATGCAGAACTACGCGCTGCTCGACGAGGTCGGCGATCAGCCCAAACCGGTGCTGCTCAAGCGCGGCATGGCCGCGACGATCGAGGAGCTCCTGCTCGCTGCCGAGTACGTGCTCGCGCGTGGCAACCGGAACGTGATCCTCTGCGAGCGCGGCATCCGCACCTTCGAGAAGTACACGCGCAACACGTTCGACGTGAACGCGATCCCGCTCCTGAAGCGCTTGTCGCATCTCCCTGTTGTCGGCGATCCCTCGCACGGGACGGGGAAGTGGTACCTCGTCGCGCCCGTCGCGCTCGCGGCGGTCGCCGCCGGAGCCGACGGGCTCATCGTCGAGGTGCATCCGAGCCCCGACCACGCCCTCTCCGACGGCTTCCAATCCCTCACGTTCGACAACTTCGCGGCGCTCGTCACACGCGCCAGCGCCGTCGCGCACGCGGTGGGTCGTGGTGTGCCGGACCCGGCGCGCGCTTGAACGTCGCCATCGCGGGTCTCGGTCTCATCGGTGGCTCGCTGGCGCTCGCGCTGAAGGAACGCCACCACGTCACCGGCTTCGACACCGATCCGAAGACGCGGGACGCCGCACGCGCCGCCGGGCTCGACGTCGTAGAGGCGCTCGACGCGCTGCTGCCCGCCGATGCGGTGATCGTCGCGACGCCCATGCATGCGGTCGTGCCCACGCTCGAAGCGCTCGCGCCGCGCGCCGGCGCGGCGGTCCTCCTCGACGTCGCATCGGTGCGCGGGCCGGTTGAGGCGTTCGCGGCGTCCGCACGGGCGGACCGCCGGATGGTCGGTCTTCATCCGATGGCCGGCCGCAGCGGCGCCGGGTTCGGCGCGGCGTCGGCCGAGCTGCTCGAGCGGCGTCCATTCCTCGTCGTCCCGACGGCGCGCTCGGACACCGCGGCGATGGCGCTCGCCGGGACGCTCGCACGTGACGCCGGTGGCGAGGTGACCGTCTGCTCCGCTGCGCAGCACGACCGCATCGTCGCGGTCCTGTCCGCCGTTCCGCTCACATTCGCGGCCGCCCTGGCACTGGCCGGCGCCGAGACGGTCGACGGGAACCTCGCATCCTTCAGCGGTCCCGGCTTCAGCGATAGCACGCGGCTCGCACTGACCTCGCCGGATCTCGGCAGCACGATGCTCCTCGCCAACAGCGAGAACGTCCGCGCCGCGCTCGCGCGCGCCCGCGCGATCCTCGATGAGGTCGACCGCGCGATCGCCGCGGGGGACGCCGCGGCGCTAAATGCCATCCTCGAGCGC
>JALYKU010000231.1 GCA_030774595.1 Chloroflexota bacterium
CACGCCTGACCGGAACTCCGGTGCCGCAGACAGGACCAACATGGCCGATGGTCCGCCACTACGATCCCAATGACTTCACGAAGACCCCGTGCGGGAACCCGTGCGATCCGGCGACCATCGCCCCCACCACGTTCTGGTCGTCCAGCGACAACGGTGCCGTCTACGGCAACTTCAAGGCTGCCGTCGACCTCTCCCGCTACTCGACCTACTACCCCTATTCGACGGGCTCTCCTTTGAACGTGGGCCAGCTGATAACCCAGTGGGACCAGAGCCCGCCGCGTCCAGACCGAGCGGCCGGCGGTTGCCCGGCGACGTGGAACGCGACGGGCGACCAGGACCCGACGAACCACGACAAGACCTGCGACGTGCCGAACTGGTTCTACTACACCTTCGGCGGCACCCTATCGCTCGATAAGAACTGGGTCACGTCCCCGCAACCGGGACAGTCGCCGGTGGCCGCCCTCGGGACCCGTAGCGTCTGTCCCGCGCCGAGCTACCTGAACGCGCCGTCATGCGCGGCCGGTGCCGACAAGCTGGGGGACCGGCTGGAGGCGACAGGCGGCGATATCGGCTCGAACTACGGGAGCGAGCTCAGGGCCCGTATCGACGACTTCGGCAAGGTGAACGCGTTCTCGAGCCGTCCGTATCCAAAGACGAACAAGCCCTGCGTGAACCCCGGCCTCCCGAGCGAGGACAACTGCATGGGCAAGGCGCTTACGGTGCTCATCTACATGTGGGACTGCGCCGAGGACTACAACGGCGGAGTGTGGACGCCGATCGCGAACAACTCTGCTCCAACCGACTGCTCGCAGTTGGGCAATAGCGGCAACAAGATCATGGGTACCAGCAAGACCGGCGACGTGCACCGGGTGCATCTCTTCACGCTGGCGTCCTTCACGTTCTACAGGGCGCTCGTGAACACCAGCAGCATCCAGGGGTATTGGGGTGGCGCGGAAGGGGATGTCGCGGGGTGCCCGACCTGCGTGCTGAATCCGCTTTCCAATGGCGCCTACCTGGTCGGCGACTAGCGTCGGCACGGAACGACACCGAAGGGACACCCGCAAGGGACTGCGAAGATCCGTTGCCGCGCCCGCGCCTGCTGGATGTCGTGCTCGAGCGTCGCTCGCAGGCGACCGAGCTGCGCACCGTTAGCGAACCGCAACCTAGCGTGCGCTGAGTCGCGCCGCGTGGCACGGAGGGTGCGTAGTCCCCATTCATGTCGTCGGTTGCCCGCCCCAAGACACGGCTTCCCATAAATAGCCTGGAGCGACGGAAGGGGCGGGCAGTCGGCGACCCATTCAAATCGCTTAAGGGGAACGTCGATGCGTGACAAGCGAGCCACAGGACTCCTTGCGCTGGGCATTCTGCTCAGCCTCCTCACCGGGTGGGCGCTGTACAACGCCACCCAGAGCACGACTCCGGGATCGGCCGTGGCGGCACTCCAAACGCAGTCGGTGCTGGTCGCGAAGAGCGATATCCCGGCACGCACCGTCGTCACCGCCGCACTGCTCGATAGCCGCGAGTACCCCGTTAACCTCATTGCCGCGGGCGCGATGACCGCGCAGGCGGACGCGATCGGTCAGACCACCCAGGTCGCGATACCGGCCGGCGCCGCGGTCCTCAGGGCGCAGCTCGTGGCGGCCGAAGGCGCGACCGGAGCATCGCTGACGGTCGAGCCGGGCAAGGTCCTCGTGGTGTTCCCGACCGCCGATCCGCTGACGGCCGCGGGACTCGTGAACGAAGGCGACCGCATCGATCTCCTCGCGACCGTCTCCCCGACCGCCGAGACCCGGGCGACCCAGACGACGCTGCAGAACCTCACGGTGCTGCAGGTCCTCCGGCCGACGAAGGAGCTCCCGCAGGCTGTCACCGCGCTCGTGTTCCAGGTCGACCCGCAGGTCGCGCTCGTGCTGAAGTACCTCAAGGACTCGGGCACCGCGGTCGACGTGGCGGTCCGCGCGCGCGCCACCACCGCCCTCAACAAGACCAGCACGGTGGACCTCGCCTACCTGCTGTCGACGTATGGGATCAAGAAGTGATGAAGGTGCACGACGATGTCATCACCGTCCTCTTGCTCGAAAGCGACGCCGCCGTGCTGGAGCGAGCCCGCGCCGCCCTGACGAACGATCCGCTCGTCCAGCTGAGCGGCGTCGCGAATGACGAGCGCTCCTTCCTCGCGAAGGTGAGCACGGTCCACCCGGACGCGGCGATCGTCGATATCTCCGCGATCACGACCGACTTCTCGGCCGTCCTCCGCGACGTCCTCTCCCGCGACCCCGACTGCTGTGTCATCGCCGTCGCCGGCGCCGACAAGGCCGGAGCCATGTCGCGCGCCGTGAGCGCCGGCGCCCGCGGCTTCCTGATGAAGCCCTACCAGCCCCACCAGCTGCTCGAGACGATCCACGAGGTCGTGGAGAATGCCCGAGCGATCCGCCAACTTCAGCAGGGCGAGGCGGCCGGTGAAGGTCGACGCGGCAGCGTCATCGCGGTCTATTCCCCGAAGGGTGGCGTGGGCGGCACGGCCGTCGCGACCAACCTCGCCGTGGCGCTGGCTGGCCGATCGAAGAGCACCGCCGCGCTGGTGGATCTCGACCTCCAGTTCGGCGACGTCGGCGTGGCGCTCGACGTGAAGAGCGCGAATAGCATCCTCGAGCTCGCCGCCGGCGATGCGACCGATCCGGCGACGATCGAGGACGTTTTCGTAAAGCACCGCTCCGGTCTCCGCGTCCTGCTCGCGCCCGAGGATCTGGCCGCGGTCGAGTCGATCGACACCGCCCGCATCGTGGGCGTGATCGATGACCTCCGCGACCACTTCCAGTTCGTAGTGTGCGATCTCTGGGCGAGCCTCGACGAGCTCAGCATGGCGGTGCTCAGCGCCGCGGACCGCGTCGTGATGGTCACCACGCCCGAGCTTCCCGCGCTCCGTGACGTGCGCCGCGCGCTCGATGCCATGGCCGCGCGCGGGCTCGACGGCCGCACGGTCCTCGTCGTGAACCGCTTCCCGACGAAGGCCGGCGTCACGAAGCCGGAGATCGAGCACGGCCTCGGCCGCCCCGTCGTCGCGTCGATCCCGAGCGACGGCATCGCCGTCACTGGCGCGATGAACGAGGGACGCAGCCTCTTCGAGAGCCTTCCGCGATTCCGCAAGCTCTTCGAGCAGCTGGCCGAGTCCGTCGTCGGCGAGCTGACCCCGGCGAAAGCGCCGAACGCGCCGGCCGGCCGCGGTGCCGTCTCGGCGCGCAGGGAGGTCGCGTAATGGCGCTCCTACGTCCGACCAAGCCCCGCTACGCGCGCCCGGTCGAGGTCCCCGCGCCGGTCCCCATCTCTTCCCTCATGCCGCACGAGGACTGGACGCCGGACGTCCTCAAGATCAGCCGGCTCCGCGACGAGCGCGAGGTCGAGCTCATCGCGCGCATCCACGCCAAGCTCACCGCCATCCTCGGGCGCACCGCCGAGGCGACGTCGAACGAGGCAGTGAGATCCCTGGTCGCCGAGCAGTTCCCGATCGCGCTTGAGGAGGAGAAGCTCAGCATCAGCCGGCTCGATCGTCTCCGCCTCCAGGACGCCCTCTTGTCCGAGATCATCGGCTTCGGCCCGATCCAGGACCTGCTGACGGACGAGAGCGTGTCCGAGGTCATGGTGAACGGCCCTCGTCAGGTGTGGATCGAGCGCGATGGCAAGCTCTACTCGACCGACGTGACCTTCGCCAACGCCGAGCACGTCGTGCGCATCATCCAGCGCATCGTCGCGCCCCTGGGCAGGCGGTGCGACGAGTCCTCGCCGATGGTCGACGCCCGCCTCCCCGACGGCTCGCGCGTGAACGCGATCATCCCGCCCTTATCGCTCGCGGGACCGGTGCTGACGATCCGAAAGTTCAAGCGGGTCCCTCTCGCGCCGGTCGAGCTGCTGAAGAACCAGACCGTGACAGCCGAGGCGCTCGAATTCCTGCGCGCCTGCGTGCGCGGCCGGATGAACATCATCGTCGCCGGAGGCAGCGGCGCCGGCAAAACGACGCTGCTCAACACGCTGTCGTCGTACATCTCGTCGCGCGAACGCGTCGTGACCATCGAGGACGCGGCCGAGCTGCGGCTGCAGCAGGTCCACGTCCTTCCCCTCGAATCCCGCCCGGCGAACGTCGAAGGGCTCGGCGAGGTGACGATCCGCGACCTGCTCCGCAACGCCCTCCGAATGCGCCCCGACCGGCTCGTCATCGGTGAGTGCCGTGGCCCCGAGGCGCTCGACATGCTCCAGGCCATGAACACCGGCCACGACGGCTCGCTGACCACCGTCCACAGCAACGGCCCGCGCGACGCGCTTTCCCGCATCGAGACGATGGTCATGATGAGCGGAGCGGAGCTGCCGCTGCGCGCCATCCGCGAACAGGTCGCGGCGGCGGTCGACCTCGTCGTGTACATCGAGCGTCTGCAGGACGGTTCCCGGCGCATCACGCAGGTCAGTGAAGTGCGTGGCCTCGAGGGCGACGTGATCACGATGCAGGATATCTTCGCGTTCGAGAACCAGGGCTATGACGGGCAGCACGTCCAGGGCGCTCTGCGCCCGACCGGCATCCGCCCCGGCTTCGGCGATCGACTCGTCGCGCGCGGCCTCCAGCTCCACGCGTCGTGGTTCGGCTACGAGGCCAAGGCCTCGGACGAGCGCGAGCGCAACTGATGTCGCCGCTCTTCATCGCGATGCTGGGCGGCTCGGCGATGCTGTCCATCGCGCTGGGGCTATGGCTCCCCGCGCAGTTCAGGCAGCGCGCGGTCACGCGGCGGATGGCGTCGTTCCTGACGACCACGCCGAGCGGTCTCGCGGAGGACCGCGGCGGCCGGCGCCGCGTCCGTGGCGCCGTCCGGCGGACGGGCGCGCGCCGCGGCGG